>JBBSXA010000010.1:0-6943 GCA_038045985.1 Nanobdellota archaeon | reverse complement strand
GTAAATGGAAAACGATTTAAACTTGATTTTCTTTTCTGCGTGAAGAGGGTTAAATGAAAAATAGGAATTTTCCAAAGCTATTTGAGATTTTTATAGGTCTTTTAATCACTTTTTCTATAATAGCCGTAATTTTTGCAGGCCTTTACTACACTTTTGGCTTTGTGAAAAAAAGCCTTAATGCAAATCTGATCTACACGGATATAGAAAATTTAATTGGTCCAAGTGATTGGGTTCTAATAACTCTGGCAGCAAGTTTTATTATGATAGCAATTTTCTGGTTTTTTCAGAAAAAAGGAATTTTTCAGGTGAGCTTTTAATAACGTTTAAATAATCCTTTTCCGTGTTTTTGAAATGGGGACAGGTGTTTTTGCCGCGGCAGGATTGGTTTTTTTAATGGTTCTGGCAACTTTTTTAGTTTTTATGTTTACAATGAGGCGCCATAAAAATAATCCAGATTACTATGCGTTGTTTATTATAGGCATTCTTTGGTTTATAATTGGAATTCCCATAAAAAATTATTTTCTTTCTTTGATAGGCTTGATATTTTTTGCAGTCGGGATTGCTAACAAGGACAAATGGAAGGCAAACAGAAGACAATGGCATAAAATGAGCCCGCATGAAAGAAAACTTGTTGTCTTTGAAATCATAACTCTTGCAATTCTTATCCTCCTTGGAGTCTTGATTTCTGTGATGTTTTAGCAAGCTTTTTATATGTGAATTTCCTACCTATAACAGGGTTAAAAGGAGGTGTGAAATGAAAAGTGTTATTGACTGGATTGCAATGGTTTTAGTTATAATCGGGGGCTTGAACTGGGGTCTTGTAGGCTTATTTAACTTCAATCTTGTGGAAACAATATTTGGCGTAGGAACAGTTGCTGATGTTGTTTATACATTAGTCGGTCTTTCTGCAATCTGGATGATCGTTTATACTGCAAAAGACGCATAAACTACTTAATTTCTTTTTATTTTTTATTTACATAAAATTTAAATACTCTCACTTGGACCTAGTTTTACTTCTTTAAAACAAAATGGAAATAAGACCTTTAGGAGAAAGAGTTTTAGTAATGCCTATAAAAGCGGAAGAAAGGACAGCCAAAGGCATTTATCTCCCTGAGTCTGCAAAAGAAGAGAAAAAAGAAGGTCAGGTTGTTTCTCTAGGAGATTTTCCAAAAGACAAGGAAGTTAATCTGAAAGTTGGGGATAAAGTTATATATTCCGGATACAGCTCTGAAGAAATCGAGCTCCATGGGAAAAAATATGTTATTGTTGAATTAAAAGACATTATAGCTAAGATAATATGAGTGACACAAAACAAATAATATTCAGTGAAGACGCAAGACAGGCGCTCTTGAAAGGTGTTGACAAAGTTGCAAATACTGTTAAGATTACTTTAGGTCCTAAAGGCAGAAATGTAGTTCTTGATAAGTTTTCAACGCCATTGGTGACAAATGATGGGGTTACAATTGCAAAAGAGATAGAGCTTTCAGATAAATTTGAAAACATGGGTGCTAAGCTGATAAAAGAGATTGCTTCTAAAACTCAGGATAATGCAGGCGATGGAACTACAACAGCTGTTCTTTTAGGTCAGGCGATAATACGAGAGGGCTTGAAAAATATCACAGCTGGCGCAAACCCAATGGAAGTCAAGAAAGGAATTGAAAAATCTGTTAAAGCAGTTGTCGAGAATTTAAGAAAGCAGAGCACACTGGTTTCTGAAAAAGAAAAAATCTCCCAGGTGGCAACTATCTCTGCAAATAACGATGAAGAAATAGGGTTTTTAATTGCAGAGGCAATGGAAAAAGTCGGCAAAAACGGAGTCATAACTGTTGAGGATGGAAAAAGCATGGATACTCATCTTGATGTTGTTGAAGGAATGCAGTTTGATAAAGGATTTGTGAGCCCTTACATGGCATCTAATCATGAAAAAATGACATGTGAGCTCGAAGACCCTTACATACTTATTACTGACAAGAAACTTAGCAGTTTTAAGCAGATGATACCTGTTCTTGAAAAATCTGCCCAGGAAGGCAGGCCTCTTTTCATTATTGCAGAGGATATTGACGGAGAGGCGCAGGCGGCATTGATAATAAACATAATTAAAGGAGCTTTGAGAGTGTGCGCTGTGAAAGCTCCAGGCTATGGGGATGAGCAGAAAGAAATTCTTGAAGATATTGCAGTCTTGACAGGAGGCAAAGTTGTCAGCGAAGAAAAAGGAATGAAGCTTGAGGATTTGTCTGGAGATGAGCTTGGAAGCGCCAGAAGAATTTTTGTCAATGCTGAAAAAACAATAATAATTGAAGGAAAAGGCTCTAAAATTAATATTGACAAAAGAAAAAAAATTCTTGAGGCACAGATAGCAAATGCTGATTCTGACTTTAAAAAAGAAGAGCTGAGAAAACGCCTTGGGAAAATTTCGGGAGGAGTTGCAGTAATTAAAGTGGGCGCTGTTACAGAGACAGAGCTTGAAGAAAAAAAGATGAGAATTGACGACGCTTTAAATGCCACAAAAGCGGCTGTTGAAGAAGGAGTTGTCGTCGGCGGGGGAGTTGCTTTATTCAGGTCAAGGCATGCATTGGAATCTCTAAGGCTTAATGGAGACGAGCAGATAGGCCTTAATATAATAAAAAAAATTCTTGAAGAGCCCTTGAGGCAGATAGCAAAAAACTCTGGCAGAGAAGAGTCTGAAGTTGTTGCAAATATTTCAGGCAGGGAAAGCAATTTCGGCTACAATGCAAAGACAGATGTTTTTGAAGATTTATTCGTATCAGGAGTTATAGACCCTGTGAAAGTAGTCAGGGTCTCGCTGCAGAACGCAGCCAGCGTCGCTGCAATGGTGCTGACAACAGAAGCCCTAGTGGCTGAATTTGATTCAGAAAAAGACAAAAAAACTGAGGCGATTATTATTTAGTTTTACTTATCTAAATATTTAGGTCTATGATAATAATAAGAAATGCCTTTGGTAGCAGCTTCATCACAATATGCTTTTCCATATTTTGTGGCATATTCGTCACAAACAGAAGGATCTCCAATATAGTAAGCATAGAAACCCAAACATACATCCCTAGACCAGCCATTTGCAACATTGCATTTTGTAGGATCATGCGCTTCTATTGAAAGGAGAACAGAAACTCTTAGTACACAATCAACTTTTAAAGTTTTATTGCACACAGTAACATCGAGATTTGTTTCTGCTTCTCTTGTTATTATTTCATCCGATATTTTTTCTAAACATTCTTCTTTAAAGCCAATCTGTCTTACCTGTTTATCGCATATGCTTGTGTCTAAAGTTATCTCAGCAAGAGAAAGATAACAAAGTTCATCCATAGGTTTTTCCAAAGAACCACATAGTGAAACATCCTCTTTTTCAATTGCTTCTTGGGTTTGCCTTTCTTGAGACTCAAGGTTCATGTCTTCGATAGAACTCTTTAATTCAAAAGTAAGAAAACTTACAAAATAACTTAGAATAATAACTATTATTAGAAGTAAGAAAAAAGTTTTAATTTTAGTTTCTAATTCAATTGGGTTTTTTATTTTCTGAAAAATGTATCCTATTAAGATTCCAAGGAAAAAACCTTGAAGTGTCATAAGAGAGCTTCCAACAACAGCAAATAAAGCTATATCTCCGAGACCTCCTTGTCCAATCAAATCAACAAGAAAACTGCCTAATTTTAAAGCAGGATAAAATAAGTATGTTATAAAATTCAGCTCAAAAATATATAATATTACTATTAAAATTAAAGAAAAAATAGATCCGATAATTGCTCCTCTCATCCAGTAAGGTTGCAGATAAAACCTCTCTTTCAAAGTCATGTTTATAACAATAAATATTAGTTATTAAACCTTTTTTATCTGAGACTATAATTATTTAGGAATTTGGTGATTTCATTTCTTTCTATCCAATTTTTTTAGTATTTCATTTTTTTTCTTTGCTTGCTCCTCAAACCTTTCAGCCTCTCCAAGCCAATAATCAGGAGTTGTGTCTTTTCTACCTTTTTCTGTTTCTGCTTTTAACCTATGTTCTTTTGCTCTTTCTAACAAGCTTTCCCTCTGTTTAACCAGCCTTTTTTTCCTTAATTTTTTTTCTTGTGCTGTCATTTTTCCACTTTTTTAATTTTTTTATTGATATATTCCATTAATCTTTTTGCTTCTTCTAGGGGAAGTTTTGATTTCTTTGAATTATTATTTTTTGAATCAATATACCTTTCATAAGCAGTTAAAGAGCCACTTATTTTGCTTATTAATCCCAAAAATTCTTCTTTTTCCCATAGCTTATCTTTTTTTAAGCAATCTATAATATACAAAGTTCTAAGCCTGAGGATTAAGGAATATGAAGCTGCGTCGCTCACCTTTTTTCCAGTCTCTTCAGCTAGTTTGATATACTCTTTAACAACCTCCATTGCAGATTTTGTAGTATAAATATGCCATTTAAGATTTTTTTTGGTTAATGGGCTGTCAATATACCTCTTTATTAAATCTTCATTAATTATTGTCTTTGCTTCTTTAATCATAGGCAGGATAGGAAGAATATTTTCCTCTAATTGCCTTTCAACTTCTTTCTTGGAAATGCAGATTATTTCATATTTCCCTCTCTTAATCTTTTTGTTTATACTATTTGTTATTACAAGAACATCTATATCGCTTTCAATACTATTTTCTTTTCTCGCATAGCTTCCAGTCAAATAGCACCCAAGTACATTTTTCAGGATTTTTTCCTCTATTAAAATATCCAAAACCTCTTTTTTTACATTTAACGGCTGTAAAACTATCTTTACCTGGAAATTCAAAAATTTTTTTGGCAGCAACACTCCTGCAGAATTTCCAACTCTGATGGCATTTTTAATTAATTCCATGTTGTTATAACATGTTATAACCTATATAAATGTTTTATTTTCTGATGTGAGACCTTGAGTAAATTGGCCTTAGCAATAATCACCTAATTTCACATAAATCCTTAAAAATAAAGATTTCTACTGGAAAACATGCAGAAAAGCAGGAATTTTGTTTCAATAAGCGGGATTACTAATTGTTTTCAGGTGAGAAATATTGCATTATTTAAGTCTCAGGAAAAGATTCCCTCCTTGGTCACAGTAGGTTATCAAGTCTCAAATAAAAGCATTAATCAAGGAATACAAAATCCAAGACAGCCCGCTTTCTCAGAGCTGGTAGATCTGGCTTCATATGCTTATAGAGAAGGAATAGTTTCATCCTTCCATTATTACACAAAAGACAATGAAACAATAATAAGCGACCTGGAAAAATTAGCCAAATCAGGCGTAACGAAATTTTATCCTCTTTTGCAGTTTAACACTTTGCCTCCTTCTGTGGATATTTTGAAAAAAACAAAAGAGCTCGGCTTTAAAACTATTCTAAAAGTGAATGTGTCGAACAAGAAAACTGGAGGATATGCTGTATGGAAGCAAGAGGATACTCAAGATGCCTCAAGCGGAAATGTTGATGTTTTGCTGAATCAAGTAATGGAGAGATACAAATTTATTCATTATGTTATGTTTGATCCTTCTCATGGAACAAATCTTCCTTTGGACTTCAGTGAGAATAGTCTGGCAGTAAGATTTGGAAAAGGAATTAAGGAAGACCCAGAATTGAACAGCCTAGGCTTAGTTTATGCAGGAGGAATAGGTCCTGATAATGTCGGACAGGTGGCAAGAACTCTTAATTCATATTTCCCAGACGGTGTAAGCATAGACATAGAAAGCAAAGTCAGAACTTCAGATGATAAATTAGATTCCAATCTTGTCAGAGAATATTTAATAAATTGTGGGAATGCTTTGAAGAATGACAAAAAATAATTTTACTCGATTATTTTCACATAAGCCAATAATTGGGATGATACATTTAGCAGGAAAAGATAGTGTTGATAGAGTGTCTAGAGCTGTGGAAGAATTGAGAATTTTTGAGGAAGAAGGCATTGATGGAGCCATTATAGAAAATTATCACGGATCTGCCGATGACTGCTATGATGTTCTTATGAAAAGTGCCGAATTAAACTATAATTTAGTGCGAGGGGTAAATATCTTGCCAAATGAATTTAATACTTCTTTTAAATTTGCACATCAGACAAGCTCTTGTTTTATCCAATTGGATTATGTTTCAGGGAAATACTTCAAATCCAAAGAAATAGACTCTTATTTATATAATATTTTTAGAAAAATTTTTCCAGATGTAGTTGTTCTCGGGGGTGTTTGGCCAAAATATTACTGCCCTGTTAAAGAATCAAATCTTGAATATGATCTGAAAGAAGGTGTCGAGAGAGCTGATGCAATTGTAGTAACAGGAGAAGGAACAGGAAAGGAAACTCCCATTAACAAGATTAAACAATTTAGAAAAATCATTGGAGACTATCCTTTAATTGTCGGGGCAGGGTTAACGCCGGAAAATGCCTATGGGCAATTGAGCATTGCAGACGGAGCAGTTGTTGGAAGCTGCCTTAAGCCAGAAAACAAAACCTCAAATCCGGTAGACAGGAAACTTGTAAGAAATTTGATGGATGTTGTCAGGAAAGTTAGAGAGTGAGGGAATGGAATAGGAAATGAATCAAGAAAATAAAGAAGCAATAAATCAAGGACATTCTAATTGTGTAAGGGTTGAAGATTTTTGCAATATTCCCAATATGATTAGATTAAAAGAATAAATAAAAAATTTTCCAATTCTCATAAAAAATAGCACTGGAATCTCACATATTTCTTGTTGACCTTTTTATTTTATACATACAGAGAATTTATTATTAATAATAAATTCAAATGAGGCTATTAGTAGATCTATGCTGAAACAGTCGCCGAAGCTTCTGTCTTACACAAGATCTCTATCAACGCAGTCTTCTTCTGCGGCCTTTGTTGTCTCGTTTTACGGATGGCTTCGAGCTTAGATGCCTTCAGCTCTTATCCATACAATGCGTAGCTATGCGGCCTGCCATATGACAACCGCT
>JBBSXA010000009.1:0-53888 GCA_038045985.1 Nanobdellota archaeon | reverse complement strand
GTAACGCAATTCATCCGCACATTAAACTATGCGGATTTCTTGCTAAACTATTAATTTTCTCACCTAAAAACATTTCTTATCTGTTTATTGAATGGCTAGCTTAATCTTTTGATTTATCATCTCTTTTGTCTTCATATTATTTACTTCTCCAATCTTTCTATGTATAAGACTTTTATATAAAGTAAATAATGTGCTGGAATACTTGGTTTAATTATTCAACAATCCCATTATCTTCCTCTATCTTAGTCATGTCTGTAACAGAATCTCCTTCTTGAAGTTTCACAATCCTCACACCTTGTGCAGCCCTTCCCATGACTCTTATATTCTCTAAAGAGGTTCGTATAACAATCCCTTTGGCAGTTGTAAATATAACACTATCTTTATCACTCACTGAAACAGTTGTAACAACCTCACCAGTTTTATCGGAAACTTTCAAATTAATAACTCCTTTTCCAGCCCTCGCAGTTTTTCTATAATCCGTAATTTCAGTTCTCTTTCCATAACCTTTCTTAGTAATTGTCAAAATAGCATAAGTATCAAGGATTTCTAAAGAAACAACTTCATCATCCTTATCAAGTTTTATTCCTGTAACGCCATAACTAGCTCTTCCCATTTCCCTAACTTCATTCTCGCCAAATCTAATTGCTTTTCCTTTTCTAGTTGCCATGAAAACCTCCTGACCTTTCTTAACAATCTCCACACCAATAAGATTATCTGAATTATCATTTGGAAGGTTCATTGCTTTAACACCAGATGCCCTAGGCTTTGAAAAATTGCTCAATGAAATTTTCTTAACAACCCCTTTCTTTGTTGTCATAAACAAACAATCATTAAAATTCTTAACTGAAATTACATTTGTCACAGCTTCATTGCTCAAGCTCAAAATGTTAATCACAGCTTTTCCCTTGCTGTATTTTTCTGCTTCTGGAATTTCATAAGCCTTTAACCATAAAACTCTTCCTCTAGATGTAAAAAACATCAAGTAATCATGAGTTGAACAAGTTATAAGCTGCTTTACAAAATCACCAGTAGCCAGATTGCTTCCAATAACTCCCTTGCCGCCCCTCTTCTGCTCCCTATAAGCTTTAACATCCATTCTCTTGCAATATCCTTTATCAGTAATTGTGACAACAACTTCTTTTTTCTGAACAAGATCCTTCTCAGAAATCTCGCTTATTCTCTGAAGAACTTGTGTTCTTCTATTATCGCCATACTTAGTTCTTAATTCGGTAACTTCTTTGGAAATAATCTTTAATATTTCCTTGACATCACTCAAAATTTTTTCCAACCGATCAATTGTTTCATTCAATTCTGTATGTTCTTTTTTAAGTTTCTCAACTTCCAAAGAAGTCAACTGCTGCAGCTTTGTTTCCAAAACAGCCTGAGCTTGTTTTTTTGTAAGTTTGAATTTAGAGACTAAAGCATCAGAAGCTTCAGCAGCATTTCTAGATTTTTTGATTGTGACAATAACTTCATCAATATTTTTCAGGGCAATAAGCAAACCCTCAACAATTTCCTGCCTTTCTTTTGCCTTATTCAATTCAAATTTGCATCTATTTGTTACAATATGTTTTCTATACTTAACGTACTCTTCAAGAATTTGCTTGAGATTCAAAACTTTCGGCTGGCCATTGACTAACATCAAAAAGTTGCAGCTAAAAGAATCCTGCAATCTAGTGTATTTGTAAAGAGAATTAATAATAAATTTGGGATTAGCGCCTTTTTTCAACTCAAGAACAATCCTAATCTTGCCTCTTGAAGATTCATCTCTCAAGTCAGAAATATCATTTATTTTTTTATTTTGAATTATTTCGGCAATTTGCTTGACAAGATCAGTTTTATTCAGCATATAAGGAATTTCCGTAATAATAATTGCTTCCTTATTCTTCATGTCTTCTGTAGTTGTCTTTCCTCTGACAATTAATTTTCCCCTTCCAGTATTATACAGCTCAAGAATATCTCCTTGAAGAACCCCTCCTGTTGGAAAATCTGGTCCTGTAACAATTCCAGAAAGCTCTGAAATAGAAATATCCGGATTTTTTATGCAGGCATTTATCGCATCGCAAACTTCTGTCAAATTATGAGGAGGAATATTTGTAGCCATACCAACGGCAATGCCTGAAGCTCCATTAATCATCAAAGTCGGCAATTTTCCTGGAAGCAATTCTGGTTCTTTTGTAGAATTATCATAATTAGGAATAAACTTAACAGTTTCTTTGTCAATATCTTGCAACAATTCCATTGAAAGAGCATTCAATCTAGCTTCAGTATATCTGTCTGCTGCAGGCGGATCTCCGTCAAGTGAACCAAAATTTCCCTGACCATAAACTAAAGGATATCTCAAAGAAAAATCCTGAGCCATTCTTACCAAAGTATCATAAATGGCAAGATTTCCATGAGGATGAAACTTACCCATGGTATCTCCAACAACCCTTGCAGATTTTTTTGTCTGAGTTCCTGGTTTAAGCCCCATCAAATTCATTGCGTAAAGTATTCTTCTCTGAACAGGTTTTAAACCATCTTCAACAGAAGGAATCGCTCTTGCAACTATAACACTCATGGCATAATCTAAATAAGATTTCTTCATTTCCTCAGAGACTTCAGTGTTATAAACGCCTTTTTCAATATCGCCATTATTTTTTTCTAGATTGTCTTCAGGTTTTTCGTCGGTCATTTTCTTCTCCATAATTTATTTTCAAGAAAGTCTCATCATCAATCATCAAGATTATAGGAATTTTTTCTTCTTTCAAAAGAGTCAGCTCATTTATCCACTCATCAATCTCATCTCTTGACAAGCTGAATTCAATTTCTTCAGCTTCTTCATCCGTTTCAAATTCAATGATATCTTCCATTATTCTTTCTCCATCCTTTCTAAAAATTCTTCTTCAGAAAGCTCTTCTTCTTTGACGTTTTTTCCATTCCATTTGCACTTCTTGCACTCCCAGTTATCTGCCCTCTTGCCTTCTTCACCTATAAGAACAACAAAAACATCACTGCTTCCGCATTTAGGGCAGCTTCTTACTTTGAAAGTTCTGCCTTTTACTTTTTTCTTAGAGATGCCCCTATCCTTCATATACTCTGCCTCTGAATCGTAGCCATCAAGCATCCATTGAGGTGTCTGAAGTTTTGATTTTTTTGCCATGGTTATGTATTA
Source organism: Nanobdellota archaeon (assembly GCA_038045985.1). Taxonomy (GTDB): domain Archaea; phylum Nanobdellota; class Nanobdellia; order Pacearchaeales; family GW2011-AR1; genus JBBSXA01. The sequence goes on along the minus strand of JBBSXA010000009.1, from coordinate 50,734 downwards.
ATTTAATTCAAAAATTCCCTCCGAACAATTATACTGCGAGCATTTTCTTATCGGATTTGTAAAATTATTGCCACTCGTGCAATATCCATTGCTGTAGATATATCCATCAAAACGGCAGGCAGTCCTGTTATGCTCCAAGCACTCACAATTATCATCTAGCCAGTCCTCATCATAAAAATCCAGTTTCTCACTGTCTGGGTTCTTAACAACATTTGGATTCTTGAAATTCTTCACAACCGCAAATAAAGATAAAGCAATAACTGCCAAAATAATTGCTATGAATATTGATTTTGTTTTTATTTTCATCTTTTACTTTAATTCCTCCTTAATCCAATTCAAATATTTATCATATCCTTTTTCAATGTTAACTGCTATAATCTGAGGCAAATCATATTCACTATTTTTAATAATAAACTCTTGTAGTAAATTATATTTATCATCAGTAGTTTTTATCATTAATCTAAATTCACCTGACATTTCTAGATTCCCTTTCCATGCATAATAACTTTTTATTTCATTTATCTGAACACATGCTCCCAATTTTGAAGATACTATTTTCTTTGCCAGCTCTTCTGCATCTTTTTTGCTTCCTACAGTTGTGATTACAATAATATATTTCATCTTATTTTAAATTTCTTGCTTTGGTTCTTTTTATTTTCATTTTAAATGTCCAAATTTGCATATTGCGCATTTTCTTGAATGAATTCTCTTCTTGCTTGAACATCATCGCCCATCAACATTGAAATCACTCTATCAGCCTCAATAGCATCTTCGATGAATATTTTTTTCAACTTTCTTGTTTTAGGATTCATAGTAGTGTCCCAAAGCTGATCTGAAGACATTTCTCCCAAACCTTTAAACCTTGTAACATTCGCATTATTCATTTTCTCCATAACTTTTTTTAATTCCCCCTCTGAATAAACATAATAGTCTTTATCCTTTCTTACTCTGTATAAAGGAGGCATTGCAGCATAAATATTTCCATTTTCAATAAGCTGAGGCATGAACCTAAAGAAAAAAGTCAACATCAAAGTTTTAATATGCTCACCATCAACATCAGCATCAGTCATTATTATAATTTTATTATAACGCAATTTATTTAAATCAAACTGCTCACCGACACTTGTCCCAATCGCAGTAATCATATTTGTAATTTCCTCGCTTGAAAGAGCTTTTGCTGGACTGGATTTCTCAATATTCAAAATCTTTCCTTTCAACGGCAAAATAGCTTGAAATTCCTTATTTCTTGCTTGTTTAGCACTATTATGCACAAAAACCCCTGAAGCCAAAGCAAAATTATGAGTTCCAGGAACCTCTAAATCATAAACATCAACTTTTTCTGTAAGTCTTTCAATCCTTTTTATTTTGTGGTTATAATTTTTTATAGCTTCCAACATATTAGTTTTATCATCATTAAAAAATCTTGAACAAAAAGTTTCCATACTTAGTATACTTTTATCATTATTGTTTATTCTTATTCTATCAAAATTTTCTAAATTACCATCTTTCTCAAAAGTTTTCTTCATAAGAGCTATAGTCTTAGAATAATATGTTTTGTTGTAGCTTTCTTTCCTCTTATCCCTAAATTCAGGAGTCCATTGTTCCTTTGTCTTTTGTCTTCTCCAAATAATTAACGCTTCATCCTTCCATTGTTCTTTAGCCAAACTTGAAAGGTACTCTTTAGCATCAGGGTTTTCTTCAAAAAATCTTTTAACTTTTTCAGCAGCTATTTTTCTATTTTCCGCATTAGACCAGTATATTTTTTGTTGGTCATTCAAAGTTTGATTATTAATTTTTCTGTAATCTTCGTTAGAATCATAAAAATCTTTGAATTTATTTTTCATAAATTCTTTATATTCTAGATTTTGCCATTGTTGCTTAGCCCTATTGGATAGCATTTTATTAATCAAAGGCTGTTTTGCCCATTCGCTAACTTTCTTCTTGTAATCGATATCTTTATGTGCTTCTCTTGCTTTTTCTTTAACATCTTCTCTATGTAAAGTTTTATTTAAATTATCCAAATGAAGATTCATATGCTCATCTTTAGGCAATCGAATTATATTATTGGGATTATTATTCAATTTATTGAAATCAATGTGATGTTTATGGTCACCTTGTTTTTTAAGATAAATATTCTTTCTTAGATTATACTCATCAGCCAAAACATGAGTGAAGATCCAAGTTTTATTTTGATCCCAAACCATTTCATAACCTTCAATAGTAATTCTGCCCCCTATTTTAGAAATTCTTTTGTGTAAAGGCATTAAAGAATCTTCTCTCTTTAAATCTCTAGCTTCTTTGTAATTTCCATCTCTTAGCATAAACTTATGATCAGGAGTGCAAACAATTTCTTCATTACTATCCAAAACAATTTTAATAACCTCAACATTTCTATTTGTTAATCTAACATTTTCAATCTTTTCAACCCCAACACTTCCATCGTTCTTTATAGTATAACAAAAATTTTCTTTACCTTCATTATATTCCTTGACTAGTCCTAAAAAAGACAAATTTCTACCCCCAGTTAATGCAATTTCTGTTTCTCCAGCAAAACACCCCCCCGCACTATCTCCTTCAACAATATACAATTCAGTTTCTTCTTTTGTTTTAGTGGAGCAGTCAGCTAATTTTCCAGGCAAACCACCAAGCGAAAAAGCGCTTTTTCTTCTCACAAGATCTCTTGCTTTTTTAGCAGCTAATCTTGCCTTCGCAGACTCCATAACTTTGGTCACAATTCTCTTCACAATGGGAGGATTTTCCTCAAAAAATTCGGCAAGAGCAGAAGTAACAGCAGAATCAACAAGACCTTTAACTTCAGAGTTTCCAAGCTTTGTTTTTGTTTGCCCCTCAAACTGAGGATTAGGAATCTTAATAGAGATAATAGCAGTAAGACCCTCTCTTGTATCTTCTCCAGAAAGTTCAAGCTCCTTGCCATTGCCAGTTCTCTTCAAATAATCATTAATAACCCTTGTTAAAGCAGTTTTAAACCCGGAAACATGAGTCCCGCCCTCAACAGTATTTATTGTATTGACAAAACCAAAAATATTTTCATTATAACCGGTATTATACTGAATTGCAACATCTATGGTAATTCCATTAGATTCTCTTCTAAAATAAATAGGTTTGTGTAAAACTTCTTTCGCCTTATTTATCCATTTGACAAACTCGATCAAACCACCCGCAGCAACAAATTCTTCTTTCTTGTCTTTAGATTCATCATAAAGAACAATTTTAAGTCCTGCATTCAAAAAAACTATTTCCCTAAATCTAGTTTCTAAAACCTTATAATCAAAATCAACTGTAGAAAAAATTTCTTCATCAGGCCAAAAAGTTACTTTAGTTCCACTCTCATCGCCGCACTTTCCAACAACTTCTAATTTTGTTTTTGGATCTCCTTTAGAATATTCCTGGCTGTAAATCTTGCCCTCTCTCTTAACTTCCACAATAAGTTTTTTTGAAAGCGCATTAACAACAGAAAGACCCACACCATGAAGCCCTCCTGAAATCATGTAGGATTTTTTGTCAAACTTTCCGCCTGCATGCAATTTTGTTAAAGCAACTTGCAAGGCAGGAACCTTATAAATAGGATGAATATCAACAGGAATTCCCCTCCCATCATCTTCAACAGTCACAGAGCCATTCTTATTGACTGTAACAACAATCTCCTTGCAATAGCCTCCTAAAGCCTCGTCAACAGAATTATCTACTACTTCATAGACTAGATGATGCAATCCTTCTTTTCCAGTGTTTCCTATGTACATTGCGGGCCTTTTTCTAACCCCTTCAAGCCCTTCCAGAACTTTTATTGATTCTGCTCCGTAATCATTTTTATTTGCCATTTTGGTTAGTTCTAACTAAGTGTTAATTCTTGTAATTTGATGTAAAAACACTCAAATTTATGCTAATTTTAAGAGAATATCCTTTATAAACTTTTTCCCCTTAAAAACATATTTTTCCGTCGATAAAACCATTAAAAACACTCTCGAAAAAGCAAGTAAAAAAGCATTTATAAAACCTTGGTTTAACTCTAAAAGAAAGACAGGATTTATTAAGTTTTTATAATGCCTCTGACTGCATAAAAATATAAAAATGAGCCGTATACCTATTAGTTTATGTTAAAATCCACAATAGTCATAACTGTATTAATATTAGCGTTGTCTACAATTCTATTAATCTCAAATTTAAATTTCATTGCATCTTTATCAATATTCTCAACTCAAAAAGATATTCAATATCAAAACATCCATTCATTTACGAAGGCGATATGCGATGAAAACAACTTCTGTCAAGATAATTTAATCGAGTGTGAAAAAGAACAAATCAAAAGCATAAGCCCAATTACAGGCGCTTTTGTTCAGTTTAATAAAAACTGGAAAGATCCTAGGAGTTTAGAGCAAAAAGAGAAGTTGTGTTAAATTCTCTCTGTTCGCAATCTCTTTCAGAAATTGATTAATAAAAAATACCTTCGCGAAATCGCTCAGCTTCGCCTCGCTTATAAATTTAATTATATTAATGCCTTCACAGTAAAAGATTAGACAATTAATTTAGTATTAGCGAGAATTCTTGATGAAACCTAAATTTGAGCAATCAGTGAACCTCCACACAGCAAGCTGTGTGGCATCTAGATAAAATGACTTGATTTACACAATTCATTTTCCATTTAACTTAGAACAAGTTTGCGTTTAATAGATTTTCTTTGGCTTTCACCCTACAGCAAGCTGTAGGGTATAACGATTAATAAAGCGAACTACAGCTAGCCAAATCATTTCTTCTTTTCCGCAGCTAACTTCTCCGCAGCAGCCATAACTTTTTTGCCTTTTATAACCCATCTGACTTTTCTTCTCTTCATAACTCTATTCTTCCTGCACTTTGAAGAGCATAAATAGTTTATAGTTCCATCTTTGCCGACAAGGGTCAATCCTCTAGGAAGCTCATACATTCTCCCGCAATAAACACATTTAGGCATTTGAAGATTTAGCCTCCATCGTTGTTATATGAACAGAATATGTTAGTGTTCCACTTCTGGCATCAAGAACCAGTATATCTCTAATATTATATTTTCTATCCTGATCATTCAATCTCAAAGTTAAAGCAGCCAACCCCTCTTTGTCCAAACTATTTATCTCAAAAACATCACTATCATTTCCCGTCGAAAAATACTCATTAACTTTCATAACATATGAATCATATATATCTCTTCCGCCATCTGAATCAGCAATTTCCAAAAACTTTCCCCCCTCGCCATTGTACAAACTTTTCATTTTAATCAGCCACGCCTCCAAAGGCCCCGAGATGGTTGTTATTATTCTTTACATAAACAATATAACATCCAGGATTAGGAGAATCAAAAATTTCAATAGAATGCTTATTTAAATAAGGAGATCTACTCACCTCTCTAGATAGACTATTTCTCGATAACTCAAATTCATTTACTTCAAAAAAATCAAAATCATTTATAGTATGAAATAAAGTTGCTAATTCTCTAGTGTTGCAAGTTTCGTTATTTTTTACGCATGAGCTTCCACCACTTTTCTCATATTCAAGTAATGCCATCTTAAGTATACGCTCCTCGATTTGACCAAGCTTGGGCGAATCGCATAAAAATTTTAATTTTTATCATTACGTATACGCTCCTTTGCTTACTTTAGACTTAATTCTTCTTGCTTCTATTTCTGTCTCTCTTAGCATTAAAAAATCGCCGACTCTGACAGGCCCCTTGACATTTCTTCTCATTGCTCTTCCCTGATCTCTTCCAGCCTGAACAAGGCACTTAACCTGAGTAATCTCGCCTCTAAAACCAGTTCTCCCAATAATCTCCTGAACAAGAGCAGGAACTACCTCTCCAAGAATTTTCTCAGATCCTCTTGACCCTGCCGATCTAGGTTGCTGTTGCTGTTGTTGTTGCTGTTGTGGAGTTTTCTGTTGAGTTTTCTGTGCTTTTGCCATTTTTTAAATAATTAATTTACCTATTTTCTATTTTGAAATGATTGATTAAATTCTCTTAAATATTCTATAGCTGCTTGAATATAAGAGGATTGAAAGCCAACCTTGAAGCTTAAAGGAATGTCTCCAAAAATAATGTTCTCTATAGAAGGAACATAACTTCTCTTCATAATTGGGATCTCTAAAGTTTCCATTTTTTAAAAATTATTTCTTCAAACCAGCAATATCTTTTTCAGCATCACCAGCATTTATAACTGCAACAGAAGAAGCTGAAACAGAAAGCCCTGCGGCAATTCCCAACTTCTGCTTATTATCCGCCTCTTTGCAGAGAATTCCTTTTTCCTTGCATAAAACAGGGATATGCTGAACAATTTCTTTAGGTTCAACATCTACGGCATAAACAACAAGCTTAGCAGTGCCTCTTTCAATTGCTTTGGTAACTTCGTTAGTTCCTTTCTCTATTTTGCCAGTTCTTCTTGCCTTGTCAACAATAGTATAAATATCCATTTTAATCTCAAAGTTTAATTAAGTAAGGACTATGTCCTCACAATGTCATCGGACTTGAAAGGGAAAAATAGCGAGTTTATAAACATTTCTAACTAGCACCATGAATATAAACTCTTTTAAATGTTTTAATCATCCGCAAATTATGATAAACCTTGAAGAGTTAACAAAATTAGTAATCGACAATATTGGGATAAACAAAAAATCAGGCTCTCTAAGCATAGTGGAAATAAAAAATAGATTTTATATTGAAATTAACAAAATGGCTGCATCTCAAAAATTGATAAATGACCAAAGAAAAGATTTATTTTATTCTATCTGCGAAAAATTAAAAGAAACTCCAAGTGGAGACCATTTGGTAGACAGAATACAAAAAGACGACAGATACAGAGGATTAGTTAATTAATTCATCTCCAACTCGCATTCACTTCATCCGTTCTTTCTCGCGACGTGAACTTCCCAATGTTCACGAAGCTAACGCCAAGTTACATTTATTTCATCCGTTCGTTCTCTTGGTTTTATATCCAAATCTTCAGCTTTCATGCCTTCAAACTTTATTCCCGCTTTAAACATAATCTCTCCAAGATAGGCTATCATTCCTGCATTATCCACAAGAAGATTTTTTTCAGGAACATAAAACTTACAACCTCTCTCCTCACACATAACCCTGCACATTTCCTGAAATCTTGAATTGCATGCAACCCCCCCTCCTAAAACTAATTCCTTTTTTCCAACATGAGCCAAAGCTCTTTCAGAAACTTCAACAAGCATTGCAAAAACAGTTTCCTGCATGCTGAAGGCTAAATCTTCTTTTGTATAATTTATTTTATTTTTATTTTCTAAATTATTTAGAGTAACATCATTTTTAAAATTAATATTATCATAACTTTTATTATTAACATTATCTAGTAAGGGTGGGTGGTCTGGGAGATGGTAGAGGGGTTTATTATCTAAATTTATCTTTTCAATCTTCTGCCTTAAATTTGTCAAAATTCCTGACAAAGTAATGTCCATTCCCTTGACAGTGTAAGGCAATTCAATATAATTCTTAGAGTTCTTTGCGAGCTGTTCAACCTTTGGACCGCCTGGAAATCCTAGTCCTAAATACCTTGCAAAAGTATCTATAAAATTTCCAATCCCCAAATCCAAGGTCTCGCCGAAAATTCTGTATTTTCCAGACGAATAAGCAATTATCTGAGTATTAGCTCCTGAAGCATACAAAAGAACTGGATCTTTGGCTCCAGTGATTCTTCCAATCTCCAAATGCGCAACACAATGATTAACAGGAATCAAAGGAAGTTTATGTTTCTTAGAAAGCTCTTTAGCTTTTCTCAAGCCAACAAGAAGGCATGGAGAAAGCCCGGGTCCTTGTGAAAAAGCAATACCTTTAATTTCTTTCCATGAAACTTTAGCTTCATTCAAAGCCTTCTTAACTAATTCATCAGCAACAAGAGAATGATGTTTAGCACTATCAATAGGAATTATCCCTCCACTTTCAGTTGTGTAAGCATCTTTAACATTTGCTAATATCTTTCCATTTTTTACAATTCCAATTCCGAATGTGTGCGCTGTTGATTCGATGCCTAAAACAATTACCATTTTCCTACAGATTTCGCATAGTTTTTAATATCTTCGGAATTCATGTAAAATCTTTGAATTCCAGCGGAAGTTTTCTTTTTTTCAACTTTTTTGGTAAAAAAATGAATTTCTTTAGAATAACCTTTTTGAATCGCAAATCGGTTAACTTCATCTTCTATTAATCTTCTTAATTTAGGAATAATAAAATAAAAAATTCCTCTAAAGACACTTTTTGCAAAACCTCTTCTTTCAATAAGAACCAAATGACAAATTTCATGACATAAAAGACCATTCAAATATTGAATAGATTCTTTGTTTCTCTTTTTATTTATAAAGATTAATTGTGGAAGAGGCCAAAAAAGCCAGAATATCATTCCGCTATAAGCTTTTCGAAAGGGAACTGTAAAAACCAATATCCTTTTATTCTTTAATTCTGGAAAGGACTTTTTAATTATATTGACTGCAAGCCTTCTACATTTATCTTGAAAAGATTTAACCATAAAATAAAAACAAAAATCAAATATATAAAATTAACCAAAAAAAATAGATAATAAAAATAAGAAGAATTATCTTCTCTTCTTTGCCTTAGATTTCTTCTTGCCGCCTCTAGCCATCTTAGCTTCACAAACATTTCCCTTGCCATCAACGTAATAAAGACAGCCCGGCTTTCTCTTAATTGCGTTTTTTACAATAATTACACCCATTTTTACCTCCTTTTATTAATTTTTATAGAGGAATATGGCAAAAAGTCTTTTTAAACCTTTCTAACTACCGTCGAGGAATCTCCAAAGGCATTAATTCCATTATCGGCAAAAGCTATTTAATTCCTAAAAATTTTAATTTTTCACGATATTTCTCATTTAGAGGAACTTCAATTATCCTCGTAAATGGTTTTTTTGAATTTATTGCAAAAATAAAAGGCCGAACTATCTTAAAATCAACAGCATTATTTTTATCATCGAGCCAAATCGCAGCAAACTTAAAAAACACAAAGAGAGAAGTCAGCGCCATATTAAAAGCCAGCTTATTTGACTTTGAAAACTCAAATAAAAGCGCCGGCGCGCTTTTTCTTCTCCTAAACATTAATCCTATTCCTTCTCGAAAGCCATCACATTTTATAACATTAAAACTAAGTTTTTTGCCATTAAATTTAAAAGAAACTTTCACCTTTTTCATTTATTAAAGAAAGAAAAAAGCTATTTAATATTATCTATAAATCTCTTCGCCGCTTGCCTTTAATATTGTTGAACTATGATCTGCCCATAAATAAGTTTTGATATCTTTAACATCTGAATCCATATTTTCTAATCCCTGCCTTAGCTGCTGCCCATGAGGATTATATCTTATCATTAAATCACTGCTTCCAAATCTTGCAAAAACTCTCTCTGCATGAATCTTGCCCAAATACTTAATAGGTGCAAACTCACTCAAAACTTCTTCATATTCTTCAACCTTGCTAAACCCAGAATTTTGGGCAGCACTTTTGGTAGCAATGCTATCCCAAGCAGACATTCCCAATCTTCCTCCACCAACAATAGAAACCAAAGAGTTAAGCTTCCCATAAGGAACTTCGCTTGCAAGTCTCACAGATAAAACATTTCCTATGCTTACCCCTAATACACTAATTTTTCTTCCTTGTTCAACATCTTCACTCATTCTATCTAAAGAATCATAATATATCTCTCTCAAATTATCTCTCGTTTGTATAGCATTTGGCACAATTAAATTAACATAAGAAGTAGTATAAACAGAAACTTTCCCTTTTTGAGGCAAAATTCCTTTTCTTATTTTTTCCTTCTTCGCTACAACCTTAGGCACAAAACAATACCAGCTTTCACAAAAATTATCATCAGTTATCTGTGCCCTCCAATCAATATCTTCATGAAATACCTTTTTTTTTCCCATCACATAAAGCCTGTCTAAAATTCCAAACATAAAGATAAACAAAGAATTTAATTTAAAAGGTTAATTATACTCAAAACCAGCCTTTTTTTCCATCGTCGCCTGTCAATTTTTTATAATTTTTATAATTCATATTAACATTACTTTCACAAACATGATCGTGATGCCTAAAACCGCCGCCAAAAGTCTTGGGAATATGCATCAATTCATGAATTATGACTTTTGTCTGTTCCTCTTCATTCATTTTATCAAACCTTTCATGAATAAATTCCAAAGCATAAACTGCTTTAATTCCAAGAGCGTGCTGCATCAATTTCCCAAGAGCGTGGCATCTTGCAATCGTTCCGCGAGTAGAAGTCCCATAACTCCTAAAACATCTGACTCTATCCACTTTAACATGCGGAAAAAGAGCTACAGAAATTTTATCTGCCTTCTCTTGCAAATCTGGAGCTGGTTCGTATTTCATAATATAATATAAAAAAATTTATATATAAGTTTATCTGTATAATTAAATGAAAACAATTGAAGCTAAAATCCAAAAAGGAAAAAAGGCTATAGAAAACCTGGAAAATTTCGAAAAAGTGATGAAATTAATAAAAAAATATACTCTTGCTCAAGGAATAGAACCTCCAAAGTACCATCCATACATCCCATTATATAATTAGATTCCTCTTAGAAAAATCAAACTCCCAGAAATTTAAATTCCCTTTGGCTGCAATGGGAGTTGTTCTTTCAATATCTTTAAGTACAAAACCAAAATTTCCAAAAAAATTAGAAGCTAAATGCTTGTCTCTATCTTTCGTATGCTCTTCTTCATCTAGATAATGTTTAACCTCAATCAATTTAACCTTTCCAAGAATAAAACCACAAGGCAAATTATTAAAACCAAATTTCTTCATGGCATTCAAATCGGGAGTTTTCGAAGAATGAATTAAAAACTCTCCCCTAAAATTAGCATTCCATTTTCTTAATTCAATTGTTTTCCTGCTTTGCAAAATCAATTCCGCGTATGGTTGTTTTATTGAAAGCGCTTTCATCTTAAGTTACCTCAATAATTTTATTTCTGTTTGCGTATCCTGATTTTATTCTGACTTCTCTTTTAAAATACCTTTGTAGCAACTTGCAAAGCTCGACATTTGCCTTATTCTCTTCAGGAGAGCTTTTCAAATAAACAAAATATTCCTTTTCTGAAATCTTTTCAACTTCTTGTCTTCCAGATTTTGGCTTTACTTTAACTTTTATTTTCATTTTTTTTAATAAATCTTTTAATAATCTGAGGAGCAAAAAGAATTCCAACTATATAGAAAGCAATAAGTGAAAAGAAAAGGTATTTATTAGTCAGCAAAGAAGCTCCTATAAGTATACTTCCTGCAACAGGCACCAACATTCCAAAGAAAGAAGCAACAATAAAAGTTAGATATCTCATTTTAGCTATTCCTGCAACATAAGCAATTAAATCAGTATCTGTACTTGGCAAAAATCTAGAAATAAAGATGGTTTGCCAGCCAATCTTTTTAGTATAATTCTTTAATTTCTCTTGTTCTTCTAAACTAATCAATTTAACATAGATTCCTTTTCTGATTCTAGTTCCAAGCCAATAATTAATAGTAGAACCAATTATTCTAGCCAAAATTCCAAATATTAATGCTATCCAAAAACCAAAAACAATTCCCCCGACTATGGGAACAATATCATTAGGTAAAGGAGGAGCTATCACCACTAAAATACTGATAATAACATAAACAAAAATAGCCCAGTTTTCATAAGATAAAATAAACTCCCTAATAGAATCTGGGTTTGTAAAAATTTTAAAAAAAGAACCCCAAATAAGAAAAGGGATCAAAAAAATAACAAAAAGAATTAAAGCGATAAGCAATAACAATATTAAGAGTCTATACGTTGAATAAATTCTCTTAAAATCCATTTTCATTCTTACCTATACCTTTCTTCCTCTTTTTTCTTTTTTCTCCTTTTCCATATCAAGAAAAGTATAAGCAGCAGCAATGCAAGTATAAACATCAAAATTAAGAAATAAGCTGCTCTAAGATATTTTTTCTCAACAACAGCAAAAGTGTCATAGCTTGTTGCGCTGATATTCCCATAGCTCGCCTGAGCAAGGACAAGGTAATTTCCAGAAGAAGTGTCAAAAGGAACTCTTAAATCCCTTAATAAAGAGACATTTTTCTCCACGGCAACCATTTCCTTAGAAGTTTCATAAATAATAAGCCTGTTGAAATCAGTAATAAAAAGATAAAATTCTACATCAACTGCTGTTCCATAAAGCCCGACATTCAGCATATTAACGCTAACTGTCATATCATCGCCAGCTGTAACAGTTTTATAATCTGGAAGAACCTCAACACTAATATCAAACAAAGGCTCTCTGTCTTTAACTTCAAGAACAACACTGACTGCAACTTTAGTTGTCTGACCTTGAAAAAAAATCTTTCCATAATAAACTCCAGACTTGGCAATGCTCAGAGAATAAAGATAAACTTTGACAATTTTTTCCTCGCCAACTTTCAATAAAAAATTATCCTCACTAACTAAAGCAAGATCTGAAATATTTTCAATGCCAGTAACAATATTAGCATCAACACTTCCTACATTTTTTATTTTTATATCAAAACTCTTTCCCTCTCCTTTAAAAATCTTGGTAGCTATAAACTGCGGTTCAATGCTAAACCTTTCAGAAATAATGCCGGCTCCAGCTCCCCCTCCTCCTGCACTGCCTCCAGAAGTTGATGAGCAAGAAACAGATTGAACGCTGACATTCCATGTTAAAGAAGTCCAAAGCAAGCCATCAGTAACGTTCACGGTTACATTATGTGCTCCAGAAACGCCGCAGCCGTATGAATAGCTGAAACTATCAACAGAGCTTCCAGAGTCATATTCTTTTAAAACACTGTCCACATACCAATAAGCATCAGGAATTGTTCCATCAACATCATATTTTGTTATATTGAAATATAAACTATCTGTTCCAGATGAACTAAAACTCAAACTCGTTGGATAATAAGCAGTAATATTTGGAGCTCTGTTGCTGCTGGTAACAGTCAAACTAAAATTATCACAAGCACTCAAAGAACCTCCTGTCTGGCTGCAAACACTGCTTATATTAACAAAAGGGTTTGAAAGGCCTGTGTCATTAACACAAACAGTTACATTATAGACTCCTAAAACTGTGCTAGAATTAGCAGTAAAATTAATGACTCCCCCAGAACTTGTAATATTAAATAAGTTCAAAGATATTCCTGAAGAATTAAATATAGAAACTGTAAAATTTAAAGTTCCATAACCTAGATTATATTCAGTGTCGTTCACAGCAACAACTTCATAAAAATTTGAATTATCTCCTGATGTCCAGACAGTTTTTACCCCCACATCTTCTATTAAAGGACCGTTATTTATTTCAATTGCAGTAATGTTTGTTTGTTTATAATCAAAGCAGCAGCTTGAAGAAAAATCATCTTTGACGCTGACATTCTCTACGTAAGTTTTATTTCCAGAATTAACGCCTCCAATTATTACCTTTGAAATAGAGCTGGAAACAATAGCAAAAGTTGTAACAGACACAGCAGGCTGTCTTATCCAAAAAACAAAAAAAGGATTTTCAGGATTAATGGAACCTATAAGAACATCGCCATCTATGTCAGTAACATTGAATTCATAATCGAGAATTTCATTTTCACAAACATAAAGAGAGTCATTAATGCTTCCTATAGCTGGAGGAGTATTCAAAGAGGCTACAGTAACATTTGAAGTAGTATTAGCAACTGACAGCCCTAAAAACCGCAGATTAAATAAAATTCCAAATGCAACTGTTAATACAATAAAAAAAATCAGCCACTCCCTCTTAACACTCATAAACAATAGAAAGGTTTTTTTATTTTTATATGTTGTCTTTAAAGGAAAAAAGCCAGGCAATCTACTTCTTTGTTTTTCGCATTTCCTCTTTAAGCTTCTGCATTTTCTCCTTAATCCTCTGTTCTTTTGGCTTCCTGTACTTTTTGAAAAGAATAGATGCCACAATCAAGGCAGAAATCACCGCAGCAAAAGCATAAAGCAGAGTATAATCTCTTGTGTGAGGCGCGCAAGCAACTCTAATCCTTAAAGGAGCGCCGACAACTGCAGTAGTTGTAGAGCCTCCAATTCCTCCTCCAACATCGTCTCCAGGCACAGTTCTTACAGCAACGTCTCCCTCATAAATTTTCATGTCCTCGTTGCAGTCAAGTTTGCACAAAAAATTTCCTACAAGGCAGTCTCTAGCATAAAGTCTGGGAACTTTAAAGCAAAACTTCACCGGAATTGCATTTTGGCTGGAAGTATAAGCAGGAACAAACTTTGTCTCTGCTTCCTGCAAAATTAAAACCCCTTTCAATTCATCAGAAACTCCTATTATTACATTGGAATCATCAGACCATGGATTATAAACCTCATAAGTCAAGCAAGCGCTTCCCCCTTCATTAACTAAAGCAGATTCCTGGCTATACTTTATACCAAGTCCAGAATAAATAAAATTACTAAAAATAATCGCTCCTAAAACGACAATTAGACTAGCTTTTATAACCTCTTTTTGCATTTTATTTTCTATTTTAAGAGTTAGCAGGCGCCTCCTACTGCCACACCTTTAAGACTAACAATATTATCATAAGTGCCTGATGCAGTAGCAGCAGGAACATCCAGCCAAAACCTGTAAAAATTCCTGCTATTTACAGCAATATTCGGCCCGGCAGAAACATAGCTTGTAGTAAGTCCAAGCTGCGAGCCGTTCATTGGCAGAGTCGAATTTGTACTAGTGGCATTATGATAAGTTTCATTTGCCAATCCAATAACATCTCCACCAGAGGTATTCAAAGCATCTGCCTTAATGCAAAAGCTAACATTAGTATTGCTGTCACTAGATACATTCATCCACATGGAAGTTCCGGTTCCATTTGGAGTAGTATTAACTCCGTCATAATTATGAGTGGCATTTTGATCTGCAGCAGGAAGCGTAGAAATAGAGCCAAACTGAATTCCATTAGTAAGATTTGCACTCATCTCTACAGCAAAATAAGTGGAAATAGTGACATTTGAAGTAGTGGTGGCTTCCGTAGCATATCCTGTTGTTTTAAAGCCCTGATTAAAAATCATAACTAGAGAAAACAAAAACATAATTCCAAAAAAAAGCACAAACAAGTTGTCTCTAAGTCCCTTCTTTTCAGTCACCTCTTCCATAACAAATACTAAGCTCTCTACTTTATAAAGATTATTATAAAGATTTCATCAGAACCGTCAGAAAATTAAAAATAGCAAAATTTCAAAGTAGGTATAGAAAAAATAAAAAAATTATTAAAAAATAATTGCTAAAAACAAGACAAATTGTTAAAAGCTTAAGGGCTTTGCCCTGTTTGAACTGCTTTAAACAACAGGCTGTTATTGTAAGTTCCAGCAGCCTGTCCTGCAGGAGCATTCAGGAAAAATTTCAAGTAAATAACGCTGCCATTATTCATTGCATTTCCAATTTTGTTATCAGAATAATTTGTTGTTAAAGAAGTTTTTATGTCACTAGGCACGCTTAAGTTGGTATAATTATAGCTGTAAGTTTCATTTCCAATTCCCAAAATATCTCCTCCAGGAGTCGTAAGATTATCATTAGCCTTCACGTATATATCAGCTGTCCCGCCTTCAACCTGGATATCAACATAATATTCAGTCAACCCAGTTCCATTATTTCCTTGTGCAGATTGATTATAGGCAGGGAGGCTTGTTAAAGTCCAATTTATCTGCTGAGAAAGCCTTGAAGAAAGCGAAATAGAAACAGAAAACGACGGACTGACAATTGTAACATTAAAAGCGCTTGTTGCATTGCTTATGGAAGTATTATCTGTCAAATTTGCATTTGCAACAAAAGTTGAATTATAATTTATATTTCCAGTTGCATTCACCCAGAAATTAACAATTTGCGAATTGCTGAAATTCAAATTAACTGTTGTATAAGGATTAGACATATTTGTATAATAAGGCATTGCTCCAGTTGTCGTATTAACCAAACTATTATTAGAAAACAAGCTTAGATTAATAGTTCCGCAATCAGCTGTCCTGCAGGTAACATTAAGCGTCACATTAAAAAACTGGTTTTGAGTTGCGTTCAAGTTTCCCACAGGGTAAGTTAAATTCAAATCAACTGTTGGATAAGTATTATTTACAGTCATCCACCAAATCTGCTCATCAAATGCCCCATTAGAATCTGTTAAATTAACTTTAATCCTATAAAACCCTTGCTGTGAGAAATTTCCAACCCAAATATACTGGCTTGAATTGGTTGAGCCAGTTTGTTCAGTATCATTGACAAACCACCTAATCGTCACAGCGCTGGCATTAGTATAAGTAATGCTGAATGTCTGGTTATTGTTTTCAACAATTGAAAAATTAATTGTTGTTGGGACATAGGCCAAAATAAAAGGGCTTTCTATCATAATCCAAGCTGTCTTTGACTGGTCTATTGTAATATTTGTAGAGTTTGTAGAATATCCTGTTTTGGAAGCAGTCACATTATGAGGAGTTGAGCAGTTTATGTAAAAAGTTGAGCCAGTGCATCCGGAAGTATAATTCGCATCTCCTTTTTGAATGTATTCCATAACCCATTCATAATTAGTTAAACCATTAGCATCTGTAAGCTGAGCATCTGAAATTTGTGTTCCAGAAACATTTTTGATACTAACATCTGCCAAATTAACCGCAGCTAAATTTTGGTTTGTTACATTTGTTCTGTACTGATAAAATACTTCCATAAAACCGCTTCCGTCACTTTGGAAATCAGCCCTTGACTTATTGAATGTAACATTATAAAGCTCAAAATTATCTGCCCCAGTATTTATTGAAAAATCCTTAGTGCAGTTAGTTATTGTCGAATTCCAAACACTGGAATTAACAATAGAAGTGTCTATAAGAAATCCGACTCCGCAGTTAGTGATGTTAAAATAAGAGGCGTTGGCCACGGCGCGAATTCTCACAGCATAAGAGTTCAATGAATTTCCAAAATTAAAGAATGTGTTATTGCTCAAAAATGCGGAAGCCGCCTGCGGTTCAATAAGAATACCGCTAGATGCAAATCCTGATGGCGTATCTCTAAAAAAATTATTGCTTATGTTAGAATTATCAGACCGAGTTTCAATATAATTTGAAGAGATATTTGAAAAAGTATTTCCAATAATATCCGCCCCATTAGTCACATCAGAAATAATGCTTATTCCTACAGCAGTAGCGCTTGAATGATGATGAATTTGATTATTATTTATTAATAGTTTGCCGGACATTCCAGAAAGTACACTTACTGCCGTAGAAGTGCTATAATTAAGCTGGCTGTTTGAAATATTAACAATCTTGCTTGCGGGACCTATACGCACAAGAGTCATGGCATAGCTAATTCTTGAATTATTTATTAAAACATCAGAGTTATTATCCAAATAAATAACTGTGTTATAAATACTTGAAAGATTTGAATTCAAAACATCAATGTTGTCTGAATAACCGCTAGCCGGAGTATAAATTCCTTCTCCTATAGTAGTATATCCTGCAGAACAGACCTCATCCTGAATCCCATAATACTGGCCATTAATATCATTCACTATTGAATTATTAAAAAGAGTGTTGTTGGAGCCAGTTATATAGAAAGCATAAAGGCTTCCAGAATAACAAGTTGCATTACTCGTTGAATTGCTCCAAAGTTTTGTTATGTTGGTAGTGTTAACAGTATTATTATGAGCTTTATCAAAATAAATTCCGTAAGTCAAAACACTTGTCACATTAATATGGCTGTTGTTATAAAGCGTTGAGTTCGTTATTAGAGAATTATTTGTTGAATTAAATAAAACTACTTTTGCATATTGCTCCATTCTGCAATTTTTAATTGTTAAATTATCTCTGTTTGTAGCTTGAATCCCCCAAAAAGTGTCTGTATTCTCTCCATAAATTTTATAATTCGCGCAGTCAAAAACAAGATTGTTGGCTGTAACATTATAATACTCGCAATTGTCAGAAGTCAAAGTCGTGCTTGAAGAAACTTGCGTCAAAGAGCATTGGTCAAATGTAAAAGTCCTGTTTGAATCTGCCCAATCTGCTAGTGAATCATTATCATAAGCCAAACAGTTCCATAAATAATTTCCGGTAGGCAAAACGCTGACATTAAAAGACACATTGACAGAAACGTTGGGAGCGCCTGTGAGACTTGCTGTCTGGTTTGCATGCCATCCACCTGACCAATTTCCATAAAGAGTTACATTGACAATGTCTTTATCATCCGTAACATTGCAGCTAAAAGACAAATTTGTTGAGCCATACAAACTTGCTGCATTTGCAGGAGATAACAAAGTTACATTAGGAGGATTGTTTGTATAGCTAATATTATAATAAAGCACATCCCAATTAGCTGTTTTAGAAAAACCAGAATTGTGCCTAACTTCACTTTCAATATAAGACTCGCTTGTAATCTGAAAAAAATTACCGCAAGTCCATGTTAAATTAGAAGTGACATCTTGACAATAAACGCCAGGATTAGCAGTTGTTGTAGGGCAGGTGGTATTTACATCAGACTCTGTTGTTCCATTAGAAACAGTAACCCTGCAGCTAGTGCCAGAACCTGAAGTTATCCACCATTCAAAACAAGCAAAAACCTTATCAATTCTTCCACAGTTAGTTATTGAAGAATTAGAAATATTTACTTTAATTCCTGCAAATTCCTGGCCGCCTATTTGTGAAAAAAGCATCGTCTCGTTAAAAGCATCATTGCAACTCACAAGATCCCCTCCATTACCACAAGTGGAATTTGGATAAGTTCCATCACAAGCATCTGAAAAATCATTGCCTGCATTTCTATCTTCTCCACCGCAAGAAGTTGGTCTTATAGTAGTGTCAAAAGTTGAAGAGTTAGGTCCTGCAGTAGGATCAATAATATGGTCAAACTCCAACTCTCCATCCAAGATTCTCAAATCAAAAGTATCCTGGCTTTCATTCAATCCTGTTAGATAAACTTTATTATATTCATTTTCAGTTACACTACCAAACTCAGCAATTATTTCCGTTTTATTTTTTTCATAAACTTCTATTCTAGGCGTTCCATTCACAATTCTTGGATAGATTGTTATATCATTTTCATAAGTAAGGTTTTTCTCAAAGGTGACTCTGACATAATGCTGAGAAGGTATTGCTTCACTCCAGTTTCCATCAAGCTCTTTAACACTTTCATAAATATTGCTTATAAAATTCTTATTTGAATCAAGATGTTCTGCTTTCACTATAACAATAATAGTAAAAGTCTGGTTGCTCAAATGAGGTGCAACCCATTCAATATAATCATAGATTCCATTTTGATTTAAATCCTGAATGCTTTCTATAGGGATGTAAGTTTTATTTTCCTCCCAATAAACAGTTACACTACCTGAAGATTTAATGTTCAAAGATTCATTCAACTCTGTAAATATCAAAACATTCTCATAATCAACTTCACTAGGAGAAACAACAAAGACTTTTTTCCCCCTGCCTGATTCTTCTTCAACAGAGTAAGGAGCATCAGTATAATATTCTACAACTAGTTCATCTTTATCTTCCAAAGTTTCCTGAACATCTACTTTAACAGAATCGCTTTCTTTCTGAATATCAACAACTCTCGCAGTCATGCTTCTAAAGAAATTTAAGAAGAAACTAAAAGTGCCTGTAAAAATATTCCCCTCTTGTTCAACAGCTTCTTTTTGTGTAGGTTCGACCTCTTTTATCTCATTTATATCAGAAACAAAAACATCGACCTCCTCCTCAACACCATCCCTTATCTTTTTAACAGAAACATTGCCTGCCTCTTTTGGCAAATCAATAACTAAGTTTTCAGTGGAGTTTGCCCCTTCAATGCCTATTACAACTTTTTTCTCCCATTTTACAGGCTTTCCAAGAACAGCGCTGTATTGTTTAATAGACACTTGAGTTGTAATATTAATCGTCTCATTCACGACAGTAACGTTAGTCATATTTTCAACAACTGTCAGGTTAGACTCGGTAATATTTGCCGTAGATTCATTGATAGAAGTCTCATTTGAGATTGTTTGATTTGTCACATTAACCTTTACAACCATACTGTCTTCCCCTAAGGCAGGCTGATTAGTAATATTTCCAATTATCTCATTTTGCGTTGTTTCATTATCAATATTAACATCAGTTTCATTTATTTCTTCAGTTGTTTCATTCACTGCATCACTTGAACCATCATCAGTTGCAATTTCAGGAATGGTCTCTGGTTGAACTTCTTGAGTTGACTCTCCAGATGCAAATGTTTCACTAGAGCCAACGTCAGAAGATTCATCTGGAGCAGAATTTACAGAGCCTGAATCACTGGCTAAACTTCCATCGCTTGTAACACCCCCTGCACTAGGCTCTTCAGGAGTATCTGAAGTTAAGCCAGTAACAAAAGAATAAATTCCTTTTCCAATGCTTGAAATCAAAGAATCAGATTTTTCATACTTAACTTCTTTTCCGGAAAATTGGTAGTTCAAAAAAATAACAGTAAATATTATAGCAAAAATTGCGGCAAGCAAAACAAAAAGTGTTTTGTGTTTTCCAAAATTAAGAGATTGGGTATGGGAAAAAAATGGTTTGGAAACCTTTCCAAAAGGTTTAGCGTGCTGTAACTCATGATGTTCAACATATCTAGAATGAGTTTTTCCATCTTTATCTCTGTAGGTATGATAATAATACGGACCAAATTTCTTTCCGTTTCTATAAATATAACGTTCGTACACCACTTTTTAAAAACCTCTTATTTTGAAAACCTTTCCCCCTAAACATTTGGGAACCTTTTCTAAAGGTTCATTTTGGAAACCTTTTCCTAAAAGGTTTAATGTGCTGTAACTATTTAAAGTCGATGATTCAAAAGAAAAATTGAAATCTAGCATACAAATGTTTATAAATTACTAACCAACTCAATAAATATGGCAAAAGAATATCATTTCTTAGATCCAAAAAAAGTTTTAGAAGAAGGGGAACTAATATCCCAAACTGAATACGGACATATATTAAAGAAAAAGCCTCTTGTAGATGAAAGTAAAAGTCTAGTTGGATTTTTATTTCCTTTTACACAAGACGAGGGTTTTAGTATTTTAATAGAAAATTCAAGAGATTATACAACTTTTAAAGATGCATATGGCCGAGCATGGTTTCCAGCAGGAGCAATAGGTTGTTTATTTTATTTACCTAAAGAAAGAGTTTCTCAATTAGAAGTTGAGACTAATAAAGCAACGAGAAAAATGTCTGTTGCTGAAATTAAAGAAATATTAAAAGACAGAAAACCACTGATAAAACTATTTCCAGATTCTACATAATTATTTATCTAGTAACGATCTCCAACGCATCCCTGTTCTTCAAAACATAATCTTTTCCCAGAGACCTTTTGCTTCTGGCATCAATTGCCTTTATGAAGTTTTTCCCAAAATCTGTGTGAAGAAAAAAAGCAAAATCCAGAGCTGTTGAGCCAGGAGGTAGTAAAAAACAATCAGGCAGAATATTGCCTTTGCTGTCAGCCAGCTTGCTTGCTCCAGCAGGAAATATAGCTATGTATTTAAGAAAATCAAAGACAGCAGAATTCAACAATTGCTGAACTCCAGTACCATTGTAAATATCTAATATATCCTTCTTTATGCTTTCAAGCACTTCTTTCTGCCTTTCCTTAAGCTCTTTTACAATTTTAAAATTCCTGTCTCCGGGAACATACTCAATAATTCCAGTCTTAGCGGCCTGCCTTAACGCAAGCTCAGAGTCAGCGCTGCAAGGCACAATCATTATATCAGGAAAAGCTTTTTTTAATCTAAGATAATTGTCTCTGCCTTTTTCAGTGTCAATTTTATTAGCTGCGATAATCATTGGCTTGCTTTCTTCTCTAAGAAGAGATGCAAATTTGAAGAGCTCTTCTTCTTTCCAAGAGCTTAATTTCTCTGATGAAAACTGCCTCAAAACTTTTTTTGATTGCTCTTCTGTAACCCCTAATCCTGAAAACTGCTTTGCAATCGCCCTTGCGTAATTAACTTCTTGCCCCGTCTCTAACTGCCTTGAGAAAGTCTTCCAGACTTTTGACAAAATATTATAATACCATAAATCAAGCTCTCTTCCAAGAAAAGCCACATCCTTCAATACATCATGCTCCTTGTTCTCAAGAAACTTGCCTTCTTCATCAGTTGTTCCGGAAACATCAACAATATGAACAAAAACATCTGCTTTCCTTAAATCATCCAAAAACTGGTTTCCAAGCCCTTTTCCTTCAGAAGCTCCAGGCACTAAGCCGGCAACATCCATCAGCTCAACAGGGACAAACCTCTCTCCATTTATGCAAAATCCATGGCTGGGATGGCACTTAACATTAAACTCTTTGTCAATACAGGAAACTCTGACATATCCTATTCCGTGATTTGGCTTTATTGTAGTAAAAGGATAAGAGGCAATTTCAACCTCTGCCAGAGTAGCAGCTTTAAAAAAAGTGCTTTTCCCAACAGACGGCTTTCCAACAAGACCGATTAGCATTTTAGCTGAAAAACTCCGGTTTAATTAAAATTTTTTTATCAACTGCTTTCCATAAATGGTTGGACATAGAAAACGCAGACTTTCTTTTTCTATCTGTAAAATAAGCTAATATAACTGTAATCCCATAATCTTGCTTTACATGTTTTATAATAGGAACAAAATCTGTATCTGAAGTTATAATAACAACATTTTTGGTTTCTCTTTTTTGGCTTACATTCAATAGATCCATTGTCATCAAAGTATCAACACCTTTTTGTGTGAAAATATTGTCAATCTTTTGCAACCTTCCTTCCCGAATATTAATCTTCGGAGAAACTTTCTTCAATTTAGAGATGAATTTATCATAATTAGCTTTTCTATTATTTTCTTCCTCCGTAGGTTTTGGGCTCTGAAAAGGAGGGGCAATATAAAAGTAAATTTCTTTACAATCAAGATTCAAATATTTGCAAAGATTAACAGCAAAATTTTCTATTTTATATCTTAATGGTTTGTTCCTTCCAAAATGTTTAGAAATATGAGATAAATAACCTGCATCAATGAATAAAAGAATAGATTCCATTATAAACATCGGGCAACCCAAAGATCACCCGGGATTATGTTAATGTGAATAATTTAGTAGGATATTTAAACGTTTTGATGCCAAACTTATCTAAAGGATCAACTCATCGAGCCTTTGTAGGCAATATTTCTGCTGATGATCATAAAAGTCCATTAAGACTTTAGATTCATCTTGGCTTAAAGGTCTTTTATCTCTTAGATTAATCAAAGAAAGCCTTACATCTTTCAAATCATTCCCTCTCTTCAAAAAATAGTCAAGAGCAATCTCATCTTCTCCCTCTTTTAGCACCGGAGGATAAACCTTGCTGCTTTTTAGATCTTCCAAATATCGTTCAATTCTATCCACCTGTTTTACGCAATCATCTATAGAAATAGAATATTTCTCTCTAATATCCTTTTTTTTATCTAAAGCAGAAAGAACTAAAACCAAATCTTGAGACGTTCCACAGAGCTCCAAAAAAGTACATACTTTCCCAGTTTTTCTAGACAAATCATTTCCGCATTGATCCATAATCAAGCAAACATTAAGCGATATTTAAAGATTATTGCAATAAAAAAACCATAAATAATCTCAAAAGCAACCTTTTTATACTTTCCTAGCTATTTCTAAAATATGAAAATAAAGGAGGTCTGCCTAGTACGATTTCCTCGGAGGCAACGAGATTATTGGAATTGGCAAAAATTAATTATGAATATCAATTCCAATGGTCGAGCAGAAATTGCCATTAATAACTATCTGAGGAAAATAGAAAAAAACCATAGGTTGTTTTCATAATGTCTCTCATTTCAAACTTAGGCTACATACTTTTAGGATTTATAGGAATAATATCAATATTTCTAATAATACTGACTTTTCTGGAAAAAAAACTTCATATAAAATTTCTTCAGCACAGGTTTACTCCAAACCAGCTTTACATAAAAAAAATTGCCATGGTAAATATAGAAAAGCCGGAAGAGTCTCTCCACTATCTTGACAAAGTAGGAAAATCTTTTTTCAGAGAAGCTTTCCATGTAAGCGGAGCGCCTGAATACTCCGAGCTTTCCGAAATATTTGAGAGAAAAAATAACAAAAAAGCAAAAGAATTCTGCGAGAGAATGACGTTGCTCCTTTATTCAGGAAGCAAAATAGACAAAGACAGCATCCAGGAATTATTAAAACAGCTGGCAGAAATAGTGGCAGGCAACAAAATAATCACGAAAGAAGAAAAAGAAATCTTGGACAAGAAAGCAGCTCAAAATAACCCGTCAAAAAAAGGGATTGCATCAAAAATAAAATTTCTGGGAAAAAAGAAAAGATAGGAAAATTAATTTCTTCCTAAATATCTTTCAATCTTTTCAGTTAAATTGATATAGAAACATTTAAATACTTTATTACTCATACGAGTAATATAATGCTCAATAATAAAGTTTTAGAGGTTTTAAAGAATTTTGCGGGAGATTATAATAAAAAGATTTATGGAAGAGACATTGCCAAAAAGCTAAAGATGAACCAAAAAACAGTCTCTAACATATTAATTAGGCTGGAAAAAGAACACATATTAAAATTCTCTATTGAAGGCAAAAACAAGTATTATTATTTAAATAATCTTAACCATAATATCAAAGAAATAATAAAGTTAATTGAAATCAACAGAAAAATAAATTTCATTGAAAGGTATAAAAAATTCAAAGACCTATTTAATAAACTTGAATCAAGGAGTAATGGAATTCTTGTGATATTTGGCAGTTATGCTAATTTTTCAACTAATGAAAAATCTGATTTAGACATATTAATTATTGGGAAAATTCAAGAAATAAAAGATTTAGAGCAGTTATATAAGATCAAAATAAATATTGTTAAAATTGATAAAAAGAAGGTTAATAAAAAAGATGTTTTAATTAAAGAAATAATTAAAAATCATATTGTACTAAAAGGTGTAGAAGAGTTTATAGAATTAATATGGCAAATATAAAATGGTGTTGCGGGCAAAAAGATGGAATTAAAATAATTGAGCCTAATGATAATTTGGTAAAAGGTTACCTAAACATGGCAGAAGATGCCTTAGAAACAATGAATAGAGAAAAGAATTATAGTCTAAGATTTTCAATTTCAGCTTGTTACTATTCAATGTATTATTCTTTATATGCTGTTTTAATGAAAATTGGAATAAAATGTGAGATTCATTCATGCGCATTAAAGTTTATGGAAGAGTTTTTATCAGAATTTTACCATAAAGATGATATAAAAATTATAAACAAGGCATTTGATTGCAGGAGTGCCATTCAATATTATGTCGACAGAGTTGTGCAAAAAACTGATTCTGACTTGATTATTGCAAAAGCCCCTTTCTTTCATTCAAAATCCAAGGAAATATTAGGAAAATTGAATGAAAATCAGATTAAGGAAATAAGAATGAGGCTTGGTAAAATATGATTTAAAAAAATTAATCAGTCCATTCCTTTTTTCCCTCTTGGAACATATAATCTAATCTTTGACCTATTGACCTTCTAAGTTTTCTGTCTCTCTCATGCTTGACTGCGAATTCTAGTTTAAGAAACCATAAAGGCATTTTCTTAACATAATTATATGTTCTTTCATTCATCTGCCTAGCTTTCATATCAGGCATAAGATGCTCTGCAACTCTTTCTGATCCGCTAGGACTATCCCAACTATAAACTGCTTTAAATTTCTCCAGTTTTCCATAAACAGGATCAGCTCTAACAGGACCTGCATCAAGATGGTAAGGCGCAAAATTGCCTCTACAAACATTATATTTGTCCAGTTTTTTCTCTTCTCATCATAAATATCTCTTGGATTGGCTAGCCTTATCTTCTAAAGAAAGGTCCCTAACTCTAGGCTTATTATCTTCAGAAATTTGATTTGCAAATTCCAGTGCTAGCTTATGCGCTTTCTTATTAGCCCCTTTTAAAGTAAAAGCAGAATCCAAGAAAGTAGGTTTATCAAACGTCCTATCTATAAAGCTACCAACTAAGTTATATTTTATCCCACTGAATTTAGATCCAGATATTCTTGCTATTTCTTCTGCCCGATCCCCAGTATTCCACTCAACAAAATATACGGAAGGGGCTTGAGTTAGAGATTGATCAAGCATTCTTACTTCTATATCTCCAGATTCTTGAGGGATTCTATAATGTATCCTATAGTTTTTTGTTGTCATCTTAAATCACTCCTTGGAGTTTCCTGATATGGAACACAATAAGAAACTGGAAGATTATTTTCTCCAGCTATTTTCCTTGCAATTCTTGAAGCAATTTCATATGCTTTTCTATGTGCTTCTTTTCTGCCAAGATAAGTTCCATAAAAATTTCCGCTTCTATCACTTATTTCAAATCTAAATGGGCTAAGCATAGTTACATCTATCACTTCCAAACCTTGCGCTTCGCCACGACCATTTGAATCATAATTCTCAGCAAAAACATCAAACTCACAGTGATCCTGCAAACCAAAACCTTTTACTGTTACATTTCTGAAGTTTCTTAAGTCATTTCTTGTTAAATTTTTTGTCATTTTGTTTTTCTCCTTTTCATTTAATTTGCTATGTAGTCAGTAACTAACTACTTAATCATAGTAACAATAAACACTATATATAATTATATCCTCCCAATTGGTAGTATAAATAGAAAGTATTAAATATTCAAAAAACATGAAGAAAATATGGATACAGATATACTAGAAGACCTAGGATTAAGCCATTCAGAAATAAAAGTTTATATTACTCTGCTTGAATTAGGCTCTTCAACTGCAGGGTTAATACTTAAAAAATCAAAACTTCCAAATTCTGTAACACATAGAGCACTCAACTCTCTAATTGAAAAAGGAATAATAAACTTTGTATTAGAAGGCAAAAAGAAGATCTATCAGGCAACAAATCCAGAATCATTCTTTGAATTTATAGAAGACAAAAAAAGAAGATTTCAAGAAATTCTGCCTGAGTTAAAGAAGAAACAAGAATCAAAAATAAATGAGGAGAATGCAACAATCTACAAAGGAGTAAGAGGAATAAAAGAAGTTTATAACATAATGATTAATGCAAAAGCAAAAGAATATCTAACCTATGGGGGAGGACCAATTACTGTAAAAATTATGGGCTTAACATGGTGGCTTAATCTTCATGAAAGAAGAATAGCAAACAAACTTCCATCAAGACAATTATTTGACAATGTAGTAAAAAATGTTGGAGGAAATGAAATTGGGAAAAAACAATTAACAAACATAAGATATGTTAATGAATCACTGGCACAATTTCAAGAAACAATAATTGTAGGAGATTATGTGGCAATTGCAGTTTTTACAGAAAATCCTTACGCCTTTCTTATAAAAGATAAAAATGTTGCAGAAGGTTACAAAAAATATTTTGAAATTCTCTGGAAGCAGGCAAAATAATCAAGGCAGATTAACATACCTCGTGTTGGCAAGAAAAAATTCAAAGACAACAAGAATAATTGAAAAAATCAGCAAATAATCAAAGAGCTCTATAGAAACTTTTTTTTCAGTCAAATCCAAAATATCATAAAAAGCAGAAGTCAGATTCTCTTCATTATCGGCTCTTGAATAAATTCCTCCAGTATTGTAAGCAAGACTTTTAAGTGAGTCTTCATCCAGTTTAGAAAACCCAAACTCTGTCTGTCCACCCTCTTCTGTTCCAACTCCAATAGTGTGAACAAGAACATCTCTTTTATTTGCATAATCAACAGCATCATCAATGCTTCCGACATTTATCTGGCCATCTCCTAAAATAACCACAGCTTTATGGCCTTCATCTCCAAGAAGATTTGAAGAAGTCACAACAGCTTCATAAAGATCTGTTCCGCCAAATCCAGAAACTTGAATTCCATTAATAGCTCCCTTAACTTCATCTTTTCTGTCTGTAACCTCTTTCTCAATCTTAGAGCCTCCCGAAAAAGATATCACTCCAAATCTAACATCAACAGGTGCTGAATTAACAAAAGCAACCGCTGTTCCCTTAGCAACACTAATCCTATCAGGGATTAAATCATCAGCAAGCATGCTTTGAGAGGAATCAATAGCAATAATAAAAGAAAAAGAGCTTGTTCTAGCAGTAGTATGAAGTGTCAGGCCGGAAACAGCAAACACCAGCACAGCAATTATTATAATGTTTAGTGTAAGAATAACAACATTTTTAGAGAAAAAATCAACACCTTCAATTCTGGCAATTGCATCAAAATTAGCAAACTTCAAAGCTTTTTTCTTCTTTCCTCCAAAAGACATAAAATATATCACAAAAAGCAATGGAATTCCAATCAGCAAAAATAAATACTGAGGGTGTAAAAGTGAGAAATTCATCTTGCCTTCCTGTCCAGCCTTTCTTTCAAGAACATTGCAAGAGGAATGGCAAAGCTCTTATTTGTAAGAAGATCAAGATAATCAGCTTCGCTGTTTTTAAAAATATCTTCAACCGCCTTTGACTGTTCAAAAGCATATTTTTCATAAGAACTCTTGACAACTTTTGGATTAACCACAATCTGCTCCCCGTTAACAGGGCTCTCAACAACTATTTCCCCTTCAACATCAGGAAGAGTTAGATCAAGAATATCCTTAACCCTAATAATAACTGTTTCAAACCTATTAGAAAGCAGATCAATTGCTTTTTCTGTATCTTTTGAAATTCTCAAAAAATCAGATATCAAAATAACTGAATTAATTGAGCTTGTTAAATACCTCATAGCATAATCAATTGCAAGATCAATATCTGTTGTTCCTCCATAAGTTTTAGGCGTTGAAAGCAAATCAATCATAAACTGAAAATGTCTCTCCCCAAGTTTAGGGCTTATAAAATACTTGACTCTGTCTGAAAAAAGATAAATGCCTACTCTGTCATTTGATTCAAGAATTATTTTTGAAAAAGCGGCAACAAGCTCTGTAACATATTCGCATTTTAATTTTTCCCCAGATCCAAAAACCATGTTGTTTCCCACATCAACTAAAAACATTATTTTCAAATCTCTTTCCTCTTTATACTGCTTGGCAAGAAGTTTTTGGGCTCTAGAGCTGGCTTTCCAATCAATATCAGAAGCATCCTCATCAGGAGAAAAATCTCTGTAAGATTCAAATTCAAGCCCTTTTCCCCTGAAAATAATCCTGTAGATGTCTTTTCTAAGCTTGAATTCTTTCATTACAGACTGGAATTCAGATATTGCATCAGCAACATTTACATTAAGTTTCTTTTGAGGGATATTTTTTTGTATTGGCATTTTATTAAATAGGGATTATATTCAAACATTTATTTTGTAAACACCCTAAATTGCCTAATTGCGGGCAGGCTTCACAAGCTATATTTCTGCAATCTGCATCTTTATCATATAATAAATAATTAACATTTTCATCATAAGCAATTAGATTATCTTCAAGCTCAACAACTTTTTTGTTATAAGGCATAGGACAAACACAGCAGCTGCTTGGATTAACAGCCAGAACACAGTCGCTGGTCTGTTCACAGTAATCAGCTTTTACTAATTCTTCATTTTTCACAATAAGAAAATCTTTGAATAGAAAAACTAAAATTATCAAAACAGCCAAAATAATTAATATTACCCAATTTCTTTTTTCCATTCTTACCCCTTTTATAAAGCATGTAATTAATATTAATAAAGTCTTCGACTAACAAATAAATAGAAATCAATTAACATCCTCTAAAAAGGAAAAACTTTCTAAATAACAATCTTCTTAACATACTTTAGATAAGTTATGTAATTTCTAGGCACACCCACAGTCGTTTTTACAGTAGTTATCAAAGAGCCTCTTTCTCTTTGTTTAGCAATTTCACCTGGCGACAAAGGGCTTTCAACAGTCACAAAACTATTGGGCATCTTTTTTCCCATCTTTTCATATTCCCTTCTCAGCAATTCTGTAGACAAAGTGCCTTCAGGCAAATCTTCCTCCTGCCTGAATAAAACAATCTGTCCTTTGTTATAAATAGGAAATCCAGAAACCTGGGAAGTGATTCCTCCAATATCTCTTGTTACTCTCCCTACCCTTTCTCCTTTATAAATCCCTTCTTTTATCATTGCATCAATGCAGTTTTTCGCAGTGCTTAAATCAGCCATCAAAACCATCAGATAAAATAAATTATAAAGTTTTGTATGTTTCAGAATATACAATCCATAAGAGAATTGCGTCAAATATTAACTATCGCAAAAATCTCATCTATAATCTTGTCGGAAGTTATTCCTTCTGCCCTTGCCTTGTAATTTAATATTATTCTGTGGCGGAGAACATAGTGCGCTATGTCCTTGACATCCTGGGGAATAACATAGTTTCTTCCATTCATTAAAGCCCAGGCTTTTGAAGCGATAAAGATTCCAATGCTCGCTCTCGGACTCCCGCCCCACTCGATATATTTCCCGTTGTCAAAATCTCTTTTTCTTGTCTTTTCAACAAGCCTTACAATATAATTCTTGATTTTATCATCCATATGAATTTTTTTTGTAATTTCCTGCATTTCCAATATTTTTTCAGCCGAAAGGATAGGCTTAATGTCAAAACTCTCAAACTTTCTAAGAGTCATGTTATCTTCCATAATCTTGACCTCTTCACTTCCATTTGGGTAGCCCATAATAACCTTAAACAAAAATCTGTCCACCTGCGCCTCAGGAAGATCATAGACACCACTGCTCTCTAATGGATTGTTGTTTGCCATGACAAAAAAAGGGCTTGGCAGGGGAAAAGTCTGCTTTCCAATAGTAACTTGCTTCTCCTGCATTGCTTCTATAAGAGCTGACTGAGTTTTTGGAGGACTCCTATTTATTTCATCACCAATAATAAAATTAGCAAAAACAGGGCCTTTGATTACCTCAAAGCCTTTTTCAGGAGTGTAAGTAGTTATCCCGACAATATCGCTGGGAAGAAGATCAACTGTAAACTGAATCCTATGGGACAGGCAGCCAGATGCCTGCGCCAAAGTCTTAACAAGAAGAGTCTTGGCTATTCCGGGAACTCCTTCAAGCAAAACATGGCCGTCGCAAAGCAATGCGCACATAAAAGCATCAACAACATCTTTCTGCCCTATAATAACTTTCGCGACTTCTATTCTAGTCTGCAGAAGAAGATCATAAACTTCTCTAATCTCTTCAGGAACTTGCTCTGACGTCTTAGAAAATCTGTTAAGCTTAACTTTGTCCTTTTGAAAAATTAATTTATTTTTCTTAAATTTTCTCTTCATCACAAAAACACCATGTATTTCTTCTGGAGAATATCCATTGCTATTAAGAAGATCTCTAATTTCCAAATCAGAATACCCTCTTCGAATGGCTTCTTTAAGCCAGCTCTTTATTTCCTCACCTCTATCTTCCATATTGACGCTCTAAATACTTTCTGTTTTTTATATCTTGCTGTGCAAAGACCCCTCTCATTCTTTTAAGTTTGATTCTTTTATAAGAATAATAAGAGACGCCTACGCAAAGGACAACTATTGCAGATATAGCTAAATACCTGTAAAATTTATTCTCAATAATTTCCTTTATCTTTGATTTGCCTGCTTGCGCAATCGCACTTTTGCATGCATCTAAAGCCTCATCAGTCTTTTTTATAGCAGCTTCGGTATTTCCAAAACTCAAAAACTCTCTTGCCTCATCAACAAGCTCTTTAAGTTCAATGCATTCGGGATTGCTGACAATAAATTCTTCTGTGAACAATATTTTCTCTTCAATATTCTCCCCTTCTTTAATTGTTAAATAAATCTTTCCCCAGTCATTGTAATCAGGAATATCTACAGAAGCATTTACAGTTATTTCATAAAGCCCGAGCCTGTTAGTATCTATATTAGCTGTCAAAGTAGTATTCTTTTTTTCTCCAATGCCAATAGCGTTAAAATAGGAATTATCAAAAGTAAGATTAATATCCTCAGCAATAGAGCCGTTGTAAGCAACACTGGCAAAAAGGCTGACTCTATTCAAAACCACAGATCCGGTATTATGCAAAGTTATAGGCAGGACTATCTTGTCTTTTTGAAATGCTGAAATAGGGTCAGGAAGCAGGATTTTTAATGAAACAGGAATCTCTGACGCCCCTCCGCCGCTGCTGCTGGAGGAGGAACTGCTCGACGAAACGCTCGGCTCTGTGAATATAACAATAAACTGGTTGCTTGTAGCGTTAGTCGAGCCGTCATTTCCAGTTATATTAACCGATCCAATAACAGCAGTCGAAGCGCTTAAAGTTAATGCCCACGAAGAAGAAACGCTTGAAGTAATCAAAGAAGTGTTGCTATTCAAAGTCCAAGTAACGCTTTGAGCGTAATAAGAATCGCTGTAATCTGCATCTGAAAAATAATCCGTCAAACTAAAAGTAATATCATTGTCGTGCGTAACCGGACCTTTGTCGCTGATATCTCCGCTAAAAGTAAGAGGAGAATTTGTATGGCTTATGTTAAGCTTGTAAACAACAGTCGTGTTAATCTGGCTTGCATTTACAAGAGAGCTTGAATTAGGATATACGACTAAAGTTAGATTTTTCAAAAGCCCATAAGTCTCATCTGTAAAATTAGGTGTAAAACTCCAGTTGTAGCTGGTTCCATTTCCATAATAGTTAACTGTATTTCTTAAAAGAGAAGAGGTATAATTGCAATTTAAATTACTCTGATAAGCACAGGTGATTCCATCCACATAAAACAAGTAAGTCAAATTGTCTAAAACAGTATGATTTACAGTGAAATTCAAAATTGATGTTGTATTCTCAGTTTGATTAAAAACATAACCTGAAGCAGGTGATGTGACATTAGGGGAGTTGTAGACAAAAATCCAGAAAGTCTCTGTGTCAGTAGAGCCTCCAGAGTCAGTAACTGTAACACTCAAGCCGTAAGAGCCGGCATGGCTTGAATTAAAAGTTATGTTAAAAACACCTGTTGTAGTATTGAAATAGCTTGAAAAAATATTATTTCCAGACAAATTAGTGTAAGAAAAAGTAAAGTTGGTGTTCGTGCCCGAAGTGTCATTTCCATTTTCTGTGTCAGTAACGTTCACATCATAATAAAAACTTCTGTTTACTGCAGAACTCTGATTAGACAAGCTCGACATTACTGGATTATGGCTTACATTAAGGACAGTCATAGTAAAAGAGAGAGAGCTGAAAGTTCCATTCCGGTCAGAGGCATTAACCGTAACATTATAATTTCCTACACTTGCTTTTCTCGGAGTGAAAGATGAAACATAAACCGACCTGTTTGAAGTTATCATGCTGTCATATGTAAAGTTAAAAAGAGTTGTATTAGGGCCCTGAATAGCCAAGTTAACTGTTAAGCTCTCATTATAATAAGACTTCTGCCCGCTGGGAATCTTAAAATCATCATCTTCAATTAAAAGGGTAAAAGTAGTATAGTTATCCTCAGTCAAATTGACCAAAGAAGCGCCTAGAATATAATTGAATGTTTCATTAGTGCTGGCATTTGCTGTGGAGATTCTTATAATAGAGACGCTATCATTGACATTTGAAACATTAATGCTAAATTGCGCTGTGTCTGTTAAATATCCATCGCTGACAGTTATATTAACAATATGCTGGCCTACATCAGCATCTCTCGGCGTAAAGTTAATTATTCCTGCGCTTGTCAAATTGAAATTGTCAAAAGAGGTGTCATTAGCATAAGAAAAAGTCAGCGTGTTTCCATCAGAGTCAGAAACATTCTGGCTTAAGTTAAGATAGAATAAAGTGTCTTCTGTTAATGAAAAGTTGGTTGTTAAAGTGCTATTCCAATCAGGCGCAGAATTGTTTATTATACTAAGGTTAAAAATCCCAAAATCTCTGCTGCCTTGAGAGTCATTTGCAGTTATATTGACTGTATAGCTTCCAACATCGCTGGAATTTGAAGTAAATCTTATTTCAGCGGTTGTCCTGTTTGTACCTGAAACAGGCATCTGCAAAATCCCTATGCTAAAATTGGACAAACTTAATTGCTGGGATAAATTAGACTGGTTTAATATTGTCCTGTTGAAAGTTGTTGTCTCATTAAATCCGCCAAAGCTGGAATTTTTGTCCGGAACAAGCAAATCATCATCATAGACTGCCAAATTTATGACAGTAAGCAAATTTATAGAAGTGTTGACATTGCTTATGCTGTCAAGATCCGGAACATCATTAGAAGTTCTGTTCACATAAACATAAATTTGGGAAGTTGAGGTTTCGCTGTAAGTCGTGTCTGTGACTGTAAAATTAATTGTCCAATTGCCTATTTCAGTCTTGGATGGAGACACATTTATAGTGACATTATACTCAAAATTAGAGGAAATATTTGTGTGATTCAAATAAAACCAGCTCGTGTTGCTTACAGAGCTTTGGCCAGAGGCGTAATGTCTTAAAATTGCATAAGAAGATATGTTCAAGCTGTCTGCTGCTCCCTTTGTTCTTACAGTCACATTGCAGGATCCATATTGATTTTCTTGAAATATTTTATTGTCGCAATTGCCTGTATTAAGGCTCAAGGAAGAAAATATATTAAAAGTTACTGTGCTTGAATAATAAGTTGTCTTATTCAAAGAATAATCAGATGTTTGATATGGAGAAGCGCTGCTGTTATATCTCGCTCCAAAATCCACGACTGAAATATTTGCATAATAAGTTCCGACATGATTGGCTGTCGGCGTGAAATTCATCAACGCAGAAAGATTGTTAGTATGGCTGAAATTAAATCCAAACCCAAACAGAGAACAATTCTGGTTATTGTTCATGCCGCTCCAAGATGCATGAACGCATGAAGTGCTGTTAAAGGCAACTGTAAAATTCAAGGGATAATGCCCCTCTTCATCTGTCGCATTCAAGTGCAAAAACAAGGGCTCTAGGGAGGTTATATTATAAGTTGTATTAATATTTGTAAAATTTGGAGGATCATTTGTTGCGTTGACTTCAAAATAAAAGGGTCTAGATTCTCCAACCCTCTCTGGATAATTACCAACAAATATTGTAACATTAAATCTACCTGTTTCATTATCTCTAGTTGCATTAATATTCATTATACCTTTGCTAGAGTTTGTTTTTGCTGAAGTGTCATTCCAAGTTATCCACGTGTAATTACTTAATGTAAATCCAGAATGTAATGAGTTAGAAGAGCTAATCTCAAGTATATCAAAAACCAAAATTTCATTTAAGCTGTTATTTGTTAGATTTGTAAAGTTTATCCAAAATGAAGGTGAAGAATCTTCATTTGTATAATTAGTTGAGCCAGAAGTTAAAAAATTAGGTACAGCCAGAATAAAATTTACAACTAAAATTACAATTAGTAAAAAAACTGCAAAAAATAAAGGTTTCTTTATTTTAATGTTTCTCATTCTTAGTATCTCCATCTTCTTTAATTTTCTTAAAAAAATTCTGGATTGCTAAATCCACAAAATGTTTCTTACTAACAAATTTTAGTCTATTTTCGTCATCAGAAATAAATTCTTCTATATTTTCATTTAGAACAGAATCAATTTTAACTACAGAATCTTTAAATTTTGGTTTCCTTGCCATAATATAAGTTACTTTTAGTAATTAGAAGTAACGTAAAGTAACTTTATAAATCTTATCTATATTTTTGTCTGATTAATATAACTCTGAACCTGGCTGACAATCTGGCTGTAAGTCAGTCCGCCTTTCTCCCAAACATTGAATATTTTATATGAACTGCTGTTTAAATTTGTTGAGCTTTCACTTCCTGTTATGTAATTGAAAGCCCATGTTTGATTATTTAAGAAAGCAACTTTATCAAAACTGCCTCTTGCCTGAGTTCCATTGAAATACCTTATATCAACTTCAAAATCAGTGTAAATTGTTGAATTGGGAATTATGTTGTTTATTCCTTCAACAATTGCATTTCTGCCATGAGATTCATTTGCAGATGAAGCAGAAACCCAGTAATCATAAATTGTGAAATTGTCATAATTGTCATTCTCGCTTGCGCTTGTGTAAGGATAATGCGATACATGCATCTCAACTCTAAATTTACTGCCTATTGCACTTGCCCATGTTGAATTAATTGTTCCATTGGCAACAATGTTGTCATTCACTCTTACTTCAGTATAATTTGTATTCCAATTAACAAGTATCTTTACAGAATACCAAGCAGCCTCTGTAAAAATATTGCTGTTATTTCTTGCAACTTCATGCTCCCAAGTGCAATGCCAGGAGCTTGAATTGTCATCAGCAGCAATTAATACGCTTTCATTTGTTCCTGCAGCGCATCCTCTTCCTAAAGAGTAGAAAAGTGTTCTTCCCATAACTCCTGAATAATAGGTCAGCTCTCTGTTTCCACCATCAGATGGATTCATATGAGCATCTGGATGCATTATCCATACTCCATCATGCCCTGCTTTTGACCCATTCCAGTTAAATTTCCAGTCAAAGCTTATTGTATAATTTCCAGATTTGTCATATTCTATTGGATTGCATCCATCAGCAAGAGGGCATTTATCTCCTATCAAAGCAGTTGTACCTGTATGGGCATATCCTGGCCCTGTTGTTAAATTCAAAATCTGATTTTCTTCTTTTAAATCGCTTCCTGCATCTTGATTAATCTCCGTCCAATTGGAAGATAAGGAATTATCGTCAAAATTATCGTAAAATTTGACTTGAGGATCATACCAGTACAAAGAAGTTGTTGCTTCAGAGACTTTTCCGAAATTAATCTCCAAAGTTACTGGAGCATTGTATTGAGTTTCTTCTGTCTTAATATTTAATTTATAATCAAGGCTTTCATCCCATAAAAGCCATTGAAACTCATTTCTTTCTTGGATCATAAAATAAGGCAAGCTCTTATAGATATATCCTACAACTTTCTCATCAGCAATTCTGCATCTATCTTCGCAATTTATATTATCTAACTCACAAGAATTATAACAATCTTGATTAATTGTATAAGTTGTGTCTTTGCTTTCTAATATTTGAGTTATATTTTCAAATTCTAAATCCAAGTTTTGATTCAAAAAGTATTTCTTCTTGCCAATATAAATATAATCATTTTCTGAAGTATTTTCCATATTAATATCTTTAAACCTGAATTTTATGCCAACATCTTCATTTATACCTGTTTTTAATGTCAATCTAGGTATTAATTCAAGCTCATGCTTGATTTCCATGTTTTCCCAGCTTAACTGCCTTATTTCATTGGAAACTCTGTAAGTTAAATTAAAGACAAATAATTCATTTTCATAAGTTCCTATTAAATCTATGTTTTTACCGTCGTAAATTGGCTGATTCAAGTTAAGCTTATCAATACAATTTTCATTTGCTCCAATATAAACGCAAATCTCTAACCTATTTTCATAATAATCTTTATTATTACTAAATTTTAAGCCAGAATCCTTGTCGAAGTAATAAATTAGTTTCTCATTATTTATTTCCCATTGAGAATTTAAATCATTGAAATTTAAGCTTGTTTCACCTAAAGATTTAACAAACAAAATCAAAGATATTAAAATAGTTAAAACTATGAATATTCCTAACGTCACTTTTCTCTTTTTATCCAGATTTATTTTCATGCTATCACCTCAATTGATTCTGAGTCTGAAATGCCATTTGATGACGCTGTTGCGATCACTGTTCGATTCTCTATGCCAGTTCCCTGATATTCATATTCTACAATAACATATTTGCTCTTGTTTGAAATAAGTGTTGAATTTGTTACGGAAGTTATATTACTCTGCCCTGTATTAAAATTCCAAGAAATATTATTCATTGTTGAGCTGTTAAGATTCTGGATAAAGAAGCCAAAAGTTAGTCTTTTAACAGCCTGTGTATTGAGATGCGTTAAATTGTAAACATCAATTAGCTGTGAAGAAGCTCCATCATCTATAGAAATTGGTGCATGAACTCTGGTTTGGCCGTAATAATAAGTTAAATTTCTGCTGGGCGAAGTGCTGTTCAATATATTGCCTATTGAGTTATAGTTGTAATTAATAGGATTATCGCTTGAATTTGCATTATTTTTTATGTCGGCGCTTATTAATCTGTTTAAATTATCATAAGACATGGAATAAACTCTTAAGTTTGCAGTATCATTAATGTTTTTTACATTTCCAGCATTATCATAACTATAAAATAAGCCCTGTTTATTGCCTGTTTTGATTTCCTTGAGTCTAAAATTAACATAATAAGTGAAATTAGTGGCAAGATTATTGTTGTAAGTCTTATTTAAAGGCTGTTTCTGCTCGTTATAGAATATTGAGCTAATTACATTTAATATGGCTGAAACCAATGAATTGTTTCCATAAGTAAAATTCATTGTATTCATTGAGCCATATAAATTTACTGGCCTATCAAAGGAATCAAATGAGCTCTTTCTTTCAAATATTAAGCCGTCAATTTCTTTTGTCTCTTTAATAACTCTCTTTTTATTATCATATTCATACTTAATAGCAACATTATCATCATTGCTTATATTGGTTATTGTGTCATTCATGCCAACATCATAAAAATATTTATTCCAGTCAGAATCTCCTGTCTGATTCAGAATTCTGTTTTTGCTGTCATAACTTGTATTGATTGTATTCTTTCCGCTGTCATAAGATAAATTCTGAATTGATGCTGAGATATTTGGAAGAATTAACAATGATAAGGCAACTGCCACCAGAATCAGAACGATTCTATTCTCCTCTCTTCCTTCCTCTATTTTTTCCTTTTTCATTTCTATTTTTTCAGCCCTTTTAACCATAAATTGCTTTTCCATTTTAACTCTTTTGAATTCTCAATGCTGTCAGGCTGAATAAAGATTTGTTTGTATGGGTCATAGTATCTTGCGCCATAATAATACTGCCCTGTTGCACTGTCAAACTCCTTAGATTCATAAAGCCTTTTTTCCTGCGTTCCGCCGCTATCCACCTCTCCATAGGGTAAGTAAAAGGTGTTCTCTACTATACCTCCAGACTGATTTGTAATCAAAGTTGTTGAACCTAAATGATCTGCATGATAAAACCATTTGCTTCCATCTGGGTTGATACGAGCTACTAAAATATCATTGTCATAGACGTAAGTATAATTATAAACTCCTGAAGAGTTTCTTATC
Organism: Nanobdellota archaeon; assembly: GCA_038045985.1. Lineage (GTDB taxonomy): Archaea > Nanobdellota > Nanobdellia > Pacearchaeales > GW2011-AR1 > JBBSXA01. Next base: position 11,726 of record JBBSXA010000009.1, on the reverse strand, counting down.
TGCATGAACTCTCTAAATGGAGTGTAGGTTGTTGTGTTTGATTTCATTTTAAATAAATATTAAATCTAAGATCGCAAAGATAATCAAAATAATTGAAATTACTAATGCAAAAACAGATAATCTAAAACCTTTTAATCTTTTATTTTTTCTAATTTGTTTCAAAGAAAAAATACTCATGACTAATCCTAAAATTGGAGAGATTATGGAATAAATCATTGAAAAAATTGGTAAAACTAGTTTTCCATTTTTAAGAGGTTTTATTTTTCCATATATTACATTCATTTTTTTAGAATAACTAAAATAAACAAACCAAATTATTGGATAAAGAATATTTATTACCAGAATAGATCCTTTTAATGGAAAATAAACTACTGTAGCAATAAAAAAGGAAATTAATACTGCCTTTGTAAAGGTTATTGAGTAACTTTTTTTAAATAAAAGAAAAATTCCAGATGAAATCATAGCAGTGACCATGCCAAATAAGTCAAAATATCCTCCAATTCCAAAAATTGGATTTTTAAAGAACTCATAGATATTTAACACAGGTAGAAAAAAGATGATTGTTACTATGAAGAAGATTAACCAACCATCTATCTTTTTTAAGTTGTATTTACTTTCGGACATGTTTGGATTTTTTGATATTTTATTTATTTTTAGCTTTCCCTTCTAAATAGTCCAAAGCCTTCTTGGCAATTTTATTTTTTGACTCTTGTTCTAAAACTTCTTTTGCTATTATTTCAATTTCCTTCTCTTTTAAATTTACTCCTGGAGAGCCATATAGAAATAAAATGCAGGACTTAACCACAATATTGCTTGGATCTAATCTAAGTGCTTTTCTTAGATAAATTAAAGATAGTTTATAAGCATTCTTAAGTTTGTAAAGATATGGTGGAGATTCGACAATTCCAGAAGCAAGCAAGTATAACTTTACTAATTTTTTCTTAGATTTTTCTTTTTTTAATAAATATTTTAAAAATTTAAGTATGTTGTTATTTTCATTGATATGGGTATAATCAAAAAGCAAATTTTTAAATTCCAAAAATTTAATTTGTTTCATTTTCTTTTTTGCATTATAATAATCTCCTCTTTCAATATCTATAATTAAACTGCTATTATCCATTTTGTACGAAAGCATTTTCTATTCCATATTTATTATTAAACCTAACTTCAACTGTTTGTCCTTTTATTTGTTTTGTATAAACATCTATATTAGGCTGTGAACTATGGGGAATTTTACTTCCACTTTTCAAAACATCGTCAATAACCTTAGAAATCTGATCCCAGTTATCAGGATTATCAACGACCTTTCCCCAATTGTGTTGAGATTGTAAGATATGACTTATCTTATTAGGATCTATTTTTTCTATTGTCATCCCACTACCAAAATTTTTACCAATGCCAGCAACTTCATCAACTTTACTAGCTCCCTTTCCAATATTCTCTCCTTTATCCAAAAATTTAAATGCATCTGCTAAATCATCAGCCTTACTAACGACCTTCGTTGCCGTACTAATTCCCCCAATACTAATATCAACTGAGTCTGCATAAAACTTGCTCCCTTTGGGTGCTTCAATCTTACTAGTGGCACCCTCATAAGATTTTCCTAATAACCAATAGCCAAACTTTTTTGTTACATAGTTTCCAAGGAGAGTAGCAAAATCTATTATAGAATGCCCACTCGGATCCACATAAGTATACGGATTTGTTCTTTTGAACGAGTATATGTTCAACTGCTGCGGATCATACACATTAGGTATTATGCTGTCAGGCTGAATAAAGATTTGTTTGTATGGGTCATAGTATCTAGCTCCGTAGTAATATTGTCCTGTTGATAAATCAAATTCTTTGTTTTCATACAATTTCTTTTCCTGCGTTCCCCCACTATCTACCTCTCCATAGGGTAAGTAAAAGGTGTTCTCTACTATACCTCCACTCTGGTTTGTTATCAGCGTCGTCGAGCCAAGATGATCTGCATGATAAAACCATTTGCTTCCATCTGGGTTGATACGAGCTACTAAAATATCATTGTCATAAATATAAGTGTAATTAAAAATGCCAGAAGAATTTCTTATCTGCATGAACTCTCTGAATGGAGTGTATGTTGTTGTGTTTGTAATATTATTGAAGGTTTTTATTCTCTCTCCGTTAGGATCATAAGTGTATTGCTCAATTAATGTGCTGTTGTCGTTTCCTTCGTAGATTGCTTTTAATCTGCCGAAATTGTCATATTCGCGATAGAAATTATCGCCTGTTATGAGGTTGCCGCCTCCAGAGATTTGCTGGATTAAATTGCCATTTGCATCATAGCTGTAATTGCTGATTCCTGTATCAGGATCTTTCATAGAGGTTTTTCTGCTGAGGCTGTCATAAGTATAGTTCCATGTATTATTTAATGAATCAGTTATACTTAGTAAGTTGTCTGATGAATCATAAGTGTATTTTGTTATGTAAGTCTGGTTTTGATTGTATTCTCTTATTGCAACTATTTGATTGTAAGCATTCATAGAATGATCCAGCCTGTTTCCATTCTCATCATAAAAAGTAACGTTCCAATGGGAGTAAGTTGCATTGCTTGAAGTTGAATCAGAGTTTGTTGTGTTAACAACTCTATTTAAAATATCATAAGAATATTTTGTGAAGTTTACAGTTGAGTTTGCATTTGTATAGTTGCTGTCAAAAGCTGTAAAATACGAATTGCTTTTTTTATCAACTCTTCCAATGCTGTCATAATAAACATCATTGACAATTTCTTTATTATTATCTGCTTCTGTCTTAGTCTGAATTAATCTTTCAAAACCATCATAAAATTCATAGCTGTCATAGGTATTTGCAGTGTTATTCTGCTCTCTCTGGCTTGTTTTTATTTTCTCTGGAGCAATTCCATCAAACTCATATGTATAATTCTTTGTAGGGAAGCTTAAAGAGTCATATGGCTGAATTTCCCTTGTTATCCTTCCAAAAATATCATAAGTGTAATTTGTAAACTTGCTGTTTAAGTCTAAAATATAATTCAAGTTTCCTGTTCCTAAGTCGTAATCATATTGGGTTATAAATCCTTTAGGATCAGTTATATTTTTGACAAAAGTGCCTGTGAGGTCATATCTGTATTTAGTCACATAGCCTCTTGCATCTGTCTGATTGATTAAATTTCCAAAGCTGTTATAGCTGTAATTTATTACTGGATTAGTCCCAGCACTAAGCCAGTGTTCTTCTTTTGTCAGGCTTCCCTTAGTCGGAGCCTGGCCGTAAGCCAGGTTGTCGTAGCTGTAAAGCCTTTCTTTTGTCTTTGTTGAATTATCAAACTTAAGCAATGTGTAATTCTTTAGTTTGTTTACTATCCATTTTGCTGAATTATTTAAATAGTTGTAATACTCATACCTGTCATCATTTAAATTATCAATATCCCCTTTATTGTGTATTTTAACAATATTTCCAAAATTATCATATTCATAAGAGATATTTTTGACTCTTGGGCTTAAAGGATTTCCATCATAAGTCAGCTCTGAAGCTTCTAAAAGATTTACAACGTAGTAATTCCCCATATCAGTGGAATTCCATGTTTGCAAGACTTTAGAATAAGGATTGCTTTGGTTGTCAAAGGCTTCAGTTTCATATTCTATGCCCTTTTTTGCATCATCCTGATAAAACCAATGATTGATTACTTTGTCTCCAATTATCTCTTCAGCATAATTAAATCCTCTAAACTCATTTTTTGGATAATACTCATATTTTCCTCCGGAATAATTATATGTTGTAATTGATTGAACACTATGGCTTCCATCCATCCCATTATCTTCCGTCTTGTTTGCCACTATCCAAATATTAAATCCAATATCACTAAAATTATCATCTCCAGTGTTATCTAATAATGTAGATTCTTTATAATGGATTTGACTAATGCCTCCAAATTCATTTGTTATTTTATTTAACAAAAAAGTTGTTCCATTATTCATATAAACCCTTGATCTGCCACAGTTTTCAGTTCCTCCTGGGCAAAATCCTATATCTACTCCCTCAGAACTAAACAATATATCAAATAAACCATCGCCATTAACATCACTAAACCTTATATTATCGGCATCATTCTCTCCAAAACAAAGATCAGCTTTTCTAGTTGTCACAGAATCTCCATAATATCCACTACACTTTGGATAGGACTTATTCCAACTAGTTTGATTAATCCAACTAGAACCGTTATTTACCCAAATGATTGATATACCACAAGACTCAGTGCCTCCAGGACATGAGGTTGTATCTATGCTTCCAGAACTATATAAAATATCAAATAATCCATCTCCATTAACATCTGCAAATCTAATATTATCAGAATCACTATCTCCAAAACAAAGTTCAGATTGCTTAGGCGTGCCTCCAGGATCACTGGAAGATCCACTACATCTAGGGTATTTCCAATTAGTATCATTAGTCCATCCAGTGCCATTATTGATTAAAGTTCTAGAGCTTCCACAGGGTTGAGTTCCTCCCGGACATGAACCTGCATCTATTCCTCCTGAACTATACAAAATATCAAATAATCCATCACCATTCATATCAGCAAATCTAATATTATCTGAATCGCTATCCCCAAAGCAAAATTGAGATTGCCTTGCTGTTACAGAATCTCCAAAAGCTCCGCTACATTTAGGATAAGACTTATTCCATGTTGCGTTTATGTCCCAACCACTGCCATTATTTATCCATATCTCAGACTCTCCACAAGGTTGACTTCCACCTGGGCACGAACTCCCATCTATACCTCCAGAACTGTATAAGATATCAAATAATCCATCACCGTTTACATCTGCAAACCTAATATTGTCAGCCTCATTCTCTCCAAAACATAATTTGGATTCTTTTGGAGTCCCTGCCGGATCCTCTGAAGACCCACTGCATTTGGGATAGGACCTATTCCAAGCTGTGTTTTCATCCCACCCAGTTCCATTATTAATTAAAATTCTGGAACTCCCACAAGATTTAGTTCCCCCAGGACAAGAACTCGCATCTATTCCCCCACTACTTTTCATGATATCAATTAACCCATCACCATTCACATCTTCTAGCCTAATGTTATCTTCATCCAATCCTCCAAAGCAAAACTCAGATTCTCTGGTTGTTACAGAATCTCCATAATACCCACTGCATTTTGGATAGGATTTATTCCAACTAGTTTGATTCGTCCATCCAGTGCCATTGCTTATCCATATTTCAGACTCTCCGCAAGGCTCTGTTCCCCCCGGACACGAACTCGCATCTTTCCCTTCAGTACTTTTCAGAATATCAATTAAACCATCACCGTTTACATCAGCGAATCTTATATTGCCCTCATCAGCTCCACCAAAGCAAAGATTAGACACTCTTGGTGTTCCAGGAGGGTCATCATAATATCCACTGCACATAGGATAAGACATATTCACGTTTGTATCACCATCCCATATAGCCCCACTAGAAAAATCATATTCAAATTTTGTAGGAGAAAGTGAACTGGAATTATCACTACCATATTCAGTTATGTTAGAAATAAAAGTCAATTCAGAAATCGGCTCAAAATTTATATATTCTATTACATATCTGCTTACCAAAGAATTATTTGCACTTGCAATTACCTCTTTTAATCGCCTAGAATTGCTGATTTTATTTCCTTCTTCATATGTTGTAATTAAGTCTGGCCTATCTGCTGACTCCCACAAAAACTCAATTTTCCTGCTTTTATCATTGTTATACTCAATCTTGTCTAAGTAAGATGTTCCGCTATCATTTGTAAAAGGATCTTCAAGATAACTGTAAAATATTGAATTGTTATATGTATCATTAACAAGATCAAGATTCCATCTTACAGTATAATTATGTAAATTTGAAATCAACTCAGAATTATTTATAAAACCAAATCTGTATGATGTACCATCCTTTGTTTTAGCAATCCAGTATTGTCCATTGGCATTATCTCCTCCAGAGAGATTTGTTATATGCATAAAGCTTTCCACTTCTGTATGATATCTCTGATCAAGAGAGGAAAAAACAAGTTTTTGATAATTCCCGTTTAAAACTAGAACAAATTTATCATCAGATATATTTGAAGAAGAATGATTAACTAATCTCTCTATATAGTTTTGTGTTAATGACCAACCTCCTCCAATGTAATCTTGCCTTAGTTTTGATTGATGACTATTGTAAAAAAGTTCCAGTGTTGGTTTAAGAGAATTTGTTCCCTGTGGAACAGATAAAGAGTACATAAAAATCTCTGCCCCAGAATACAAACTTATTCCAATGCTTCCTCTAACCCCTACTTCCCCTTGTCTTGGGACAAAAGTTCCGGTGTCAGGGTAAGGGGCACTGGATTCCGGAGGAAGATCAGTAGCAGAAATAGTTCCAAACTGAATGATTATAAAAAAAAGACACGCAACTAAAACGAAAATTCCTCTTTTCCTTTTAACCCCCATTCACATGTTAAAAAATCAAACTTTTTAAAACTTCTCAAAATCCTACCTTCCAGTCTCTCTATTATATTTCAAAACTCTTATCAATCTTATTATAACAATTATTATAAGAATTAACGCTATAATCAGAAAGATATAAAGCGTTGTGCTTCTTTTTAACAGAGGAACTTCAGGAATGCACCTCCAAGGGCACGGACCGCTGCAATCAATTCCTTCTTCTCCCTGATTTTTTATTTTGTCAGAGCATGTCGGGCACGCATTGCATGAACCTCCGCAATCAACAAGGAATTCGCATCCAGAGTCATGGCAATTTTTTATTCCATCTTCACAGCTAGGGTTCTCAGTATAAGCGCAAGATTGCAGTTCTGCAGGCTTGCCTGAACTTAAAAAACACATGCTAAGATCACTGCATCCTCTTATCTGAAAGCCGCACGCTTCATCTCCAAATTCCTGTTCAGCGCAAGAGCTTTCAATATCCCTGTAATCTTCTCCAGAAAGAAGCCCTACATTAAGGGAAGTCTGGGCGTTCTGGCACAAGTTCCATGTATCACAGCCCCATTTAGAAAAGCAAGAAAGACCGCCTCCCCCGCCTCCACCTCCTCCGCTAGGTGAGCTGCCAGAAGGGCAGACAACATTCCCAACAGAAACCATCCATGATAAAGAATCATTTAACAAACCATCGGTAATATTTACTGTAACATTATGCACCCCAAAAATCTCGCAGCCAAAAATATAATCAAATTCATCAAAAAAACTGCCTTCATCTTTTTCCTTAAAAACACCGTCAACATACCAATAAGCATCTGGTTTAGTGCCATCAGGATCATAAGTTGAAATATTAAATTTAATCGTATCTGCTCCAGAAGCATTAAATCTCAAATTTTCAGGAGAGTAATTCACAATCGTAGGAGCTCTATTTTGATTAGTGACAGTCAAGCTAAAATTGTCACAAACAGTCATAGATCCTCCGGTTTGATTGCAATAAGTCTGAATTAAAGAATAAGGATTTTGAAGGCCAGTATCTTCAACGCAAACCTGAATATCGTAAACGCCAATTTGAGTTTGGTTAGCAGCAGTGAAATTAATAACTCCAGACTGATTTATCCCAAACAAATTAACTATCTGACTGCTGGAATTCCATATAGTTAGATTGTAAATTAAATTTCCGTGTCCTAAAGAATACTCATAATCACTGGAAAAAACCTCTTCATAAAAAGTAGAATTTTCTCCTTGATTCCAAATAGTCTTAACTCCAACATCTTCAATAAATGGAGGATTGTTTATTTCTATGACGGTTATTACAGTATTTTTTGAATCTAAAAGATTAAAATCAGTGATGCTAATCAGCTCTGAAAAGTTTCTGTATACTCCATTAAGGCCTCCTGCGCTGCTCTTGCTCAGCGGACCAGAAACCATCTGAAAGTTCACCCTTGTGATATTTTCCCTGACTCCAAATTCAGGGATGACAAAAAACGGATTCTCTGGAAAAATAGCTCCTCTCAAATCATCTTCGTCATCATCAACAGCATAAAAATCATGCACAAGCTGCTGAGCCTCGCAGATAAATATCTGGCTTGGAACATCATAAATTACCGGAGGAGAGTTAGGCACAAAAACAAAGAAAGTCACATTCTTCACAGACTCAGAATTCCCTAAAGAAAGAGCATGAACAAAAATACGATTGCTCCATCTAAACGCATTAAACGTAGTATTAGGAGAAAAGGCAATGTCATTTAACCAGAAATCATGCTTAAAATCATAAAGATCATACCACCAGCTTTGTATGCCCACATTCGCATCAACACTCAAATTTAATATCAAGGACTCGCCGACACTGAAATTATAAGTCATGTTTTTTGGCTCATAAATATTAATTATAGGTGCGCCCTCCACTGTTAATGCAACAAAACCTGTAGAAGAGACTCCATAGCCGGTAACAGGCGTATTCAAGGAAAAAAATACATAATAAATATTAAAAAAAGTAACAGCTAAAAGAAAAACCAGCAAGAAAATCTGCTTTGCACTCCAAGAATTTTTCCCACCTCTTTTCATCAAAGAAATAAGGAAAAAGCATATAAAAACTTATCCCACAAAGAAGCCGTAAATTTATCACAGTGTATCAATATATCACTGCAACAAGAACGCCTTCTATGTCGGAAAATCTAATCTTTTCATCAGAAAGGAAATTATTATCTCCGCGAGTCACAAAATAAACTCCTTCAGAATCTATTCCTTTTTCAATTACTCTATGCACAATAAAAATTCCTTCTTGCTTGAATGAAATTACATCACCAATATGAACATCTTCTTCTGTTCTTGGCTTAAACTCAACACTAGTCGCATCTTCTCCCAGCCAAGAACCCATGCTTCCAGAATCTTCAAACCTGCTAAAAGTTGCATTCCCTATCTCAAAAAAAACTCCAGTAAAATTGGAATGAATTTTATCTTCTTTTATAAAATCGTAAGAATAAATATTATTTTCAGAAACAGAAAAACCTGTTGACTTGAATCCAATGAAGAGAAGCAAGACCAAATTGACAATGAGCAAAATAAATATGACGCCCAGCTTAAAATCAGTTTTCATGAGTCTAACTAAAAACGCTTCCTTATAATAATTATGCTCTTTTAAAAGTAATAATTAATTTCCCACCATAATATCCAGGAGTCTCGTTGGAGATAACTACAGTTGAAGCAGAAAAAGATCTTTTGTCTCCCGGAGAAAGCTCAAGTTTTTTTGTATATATTATCAAATTAGTTATATTTCCTTCTGCTAAAAAATCAACTTCTATAGGGAAATCATAAGGATTTGTTATATAAACATCATTTCTGGAGGCGCTGTTTCCAATTGCAAGCTCTCCAAAACCAAGTCTGTCCTTGCTCACATCAAAACCAGGTATATTTCCAACAGTCAGGCTCATATTTAATTCTTTAACATCCAAAACCTTTCTTGAGTCAATGTAAAAAGAAACAAGAAAAACAGCCACGCTTACAAAAAGCAATGCTAAAACCAAAATATAAATCCTTCTATTCTTTCCATCTAATTTTTCTTCCATTTTTCCTCCTAAGAAACTTCCAGGCAACAAAGAGAATGATTATTAAAATAACCACTCCCAAAACCGTATAATAAATCAATCCTATATTGGACTTGCCTTCCACAAACTCTACTTTTACGCTCTGGCTTGAGCTGCTTCCTACATTCCTTCCAAAATAATAAAGTGTTATATTCGCGTCATAAATTCCAACAGAGAGCCCAGACGAGTCAAAATATCCGTCGATTTTCTTTTTTTCCCAAGGTGTTAAAGTGGTTGTAGTAGTCCTAAAATTTCCAAAAATTCCTGATTGATTAGAAAAATAAATATCAGCATAAGCGCCGTCAATAACATCATTCCAGCCGCTCTGAATCTCAAGTTCAAACTTCCTTATTCCTCCAATTCCAACTTGCCGTGTATAATTAATTAAATCTATTTTTAACTCCCCAATTCTAAACTGCTCTTCATCTCTTGCCAAAACGCCGTAATCAACAACAGCAACAGCCCTGTAAACTCCTGGATTATAACCGGAAGTGTCTAATTCTTTCTTTAAGCCGATTTTCTCCTGGCTTTGTATAAGCCTGCTTGAGAAATAAAGATTTTCAACAAACTTGTCTCCAGAATAAATTTGTATTGCAGGCGAGACATTTATCTCTTCTTCTCCTTTGCTTTCCAAATTCAATTCGAATCTAACCGGCTCGCCGACATTAGCATCGCTGGATTTAAGATCAACCTCAAGATATCTCCCGGGATACGGAACATACACATTTATAAGAACATTGATGGCAACAACAGTTCCAATCTGCCCTTGTATCAATTCTGGATCAACTTTTTCCCCGATTCCAATGTAAACAAAATTTCTTCCAGGCACTTCAAGGCTGTCAGGCAGCTTTAAATGCGCGGTAAAAGATCCTCCCTCTCCAGAGAGTGTTGTCTTGTCAAAAGTAATATAATTTTTCAAATCGCCGCTGGCGTAAATCTGAAGTTCAGCATTAGGGTTTCCCCCAAAAACCTGATAGCTTATATCTTTTTCAAGGCCAGGCTCAAAATTCATTTCAATCTTGGCAGGGCTGACTCCCAAAGCAAAAATTCCCTCAATGCTAAAAATAAATATTCCAAAAGCAAAAAACACCGCTAAAGCCCCTTTTACAAAAACCATAAAAGAATAATAACGAAATAAGTTTTTATATGTTGCGAAAATATAAAAAATAAAAATTAAATAACAAATGCTTCTGCTGTGATCTGGCTTAACTTCTGACCTACAGGTGCGCTTGTAGGAATAGTCACATTAAACTCTATATTCAATTGCCTAGCTGTAGCTATGCTTGTCAAATTAGCACATATAATTGTTCCTTGACCTGTGCCTACAGTGAAATTGACAGGAGCAAATGTTGTCGGCCCTAAATTCCCCATTGTAGCATTGCAAGATCCAGACTGGTTATTTGCAACTCTCCAATCATAAACCAATAAAGGAATATCTCCAGGAACACTAGTTCCTATAAAAGGCCCTATAGTTCCACCCGTTGCATTATTACTTGATCTCAGCTTAACGCTCACAGGAGTATTTCCTCTATTCTGCAAAGTAAGCCCTGTTTGAGCCTGCCATGTGCCGCACTGAATTGTTCCAGTAGGAAAAATTGCAGTAAGAATAGCGGGAGAAGCGGGAGTAATACTGCAACCAGCTTGAGCATCATCAACCTGTCCGGTGCTCCAATTGATAAGGTTTTTTATAAACACAATATCTGCAACTCCTTGAACATATAAAGTAGCGTTGCCTACATCAGTTGAAACTCTTCCCACAGAAGAGAGATTAGCCAAAAACCCAAGATTTACAAACAACCCAATAGCTGCGGCAAAAACTGCCGCAACAGCAATAACCATCAAAACTTTAGTTGTTTCCATTTAACCCTGACCTTGAGGCCTGACTTCCAAAGCAACATTTCCGTTTTCTTGTGAAGGAATATTTTGAATGTTTGCCACTCTTGCATCTCTGTTAGAGAACAAGCCCTGAACATTAGTGCCTAAAGTAATAGCCACAGTCACAATAGATAAAATGATTGTTATCAAAAGCAAAACAACAACAATCTTCTGTTGATCCATACCTCATTACCTCTTTTCATTTAATTGTCAAGCTTATAAAATAAGCTGAACCTCAGAGACAATAGCTGTTTATAAATTTTTCTTTATTTCAATATAATCATCTTTTTCTTTTCAAAATCCTTTTCACAACGACAAACCATATAATATTAGCTAAAACCAAAAT
>JBBSXA010000008.1:37587-49390 GCA_038045985.1 Nanobdellota archaeon | reverse complement strand
GGCGTTTATTTTTTACTATATCATAGCTCCCAAAAAATTTTCCTTCAGTGAAAAGATAAGTTTTAATATTGGTTATTAAATTATGTGAGCTTTCTCCCAAAGCAGGGCTAATCTTCATTTCTTCCATTTTTTAACTTAGTTTATCCTCTTTATAAAAATAATTATCATACCAAATATAACAAAATTATTCCAAAGAATGAATCACTGCTTTTTCCAATCCTCTAATTTCAACTCCTTTGCTTTTTTTCCCTGCTTGGTTGTGTAATCTTATCAGTTTTTCTTTCACTGATTCGTTGGGCATAAAATGAGCGTATGTTTTGTCTCTATTATGAATTGTGTATTCTAATAATATTATTGGTGCAGGCGTTTTACTTGCTATTGAAATTTCTTCGTCGGTTTCTTTAATCTCATAATTAAAAGAACGTTTATATTCTCCAACATAAATCCAGCCATCTTTTTCAACGCCCAATAATTTTCCTTCTGCCATTTTTTATTCAACACTCTTTTCCAATTTATCGCTCTCTTTGGAGAGAGCCGCCAGATTTTTTCTTATTCTTCTATAAATAGGATCTTTTTTGTCAAATCCTAGAAGCTTAACTGCTGCAAAATAGGTGTCAAACTTCAGAGTTCCAATCTCATAGTAAATAATAACTCCCTTGCCTTTAACCTCTCGTATTTCTGTATCTATGGATAAAATTCCTCTGTCTAAGCTTTTAATTGCATCACCAAGATGCCTTGGCATTTGATTATAATTTTCGACTTGACAAGAGTTTTCCTTCAAATACTTTTTAACTCTGTTTTCAAGATCATTTCCTTCTTGCTTAAAGAATTGAATTGGCTTATTTTTTTTCTTTTCATAAAGATCAGGCCATGCCCATCTCGCAAACTTATCTAAGTTAAATTTCTTCGTTCTAGTTTCCTTTACTTCAACTTCACCCATAATACTTGTTAGATAATGTTATTTATAAAAATGATTATCATTCAAAATATATCAAAATCAGCGTAAATTCCAATCTAGTTTAGAAGTTTTTTTATGCAAAATAACTCTATTTTTTTACTGAAATGTAATAACTTAAAATTTAAAAACACAGTTTTCTTTTTTAGGGAAACTTTGTGCTTAGGTTTTCAAACGATTTCCTCGGAGGCAATTAGAAATCGTAATAAATTGCTAAACAGGGAAAATCTAAAAAAACCGTGAGGTTGTTTTAAAATGGTAGACCCAGGATATACTCAAAAGAGAATGGATGAAATCCAAAGAGACGAGAGTTTCGCATCGGCGTTTTCTCAAATTGTTTCTGGGAAAGCGGGATATAAAGCAGTTATAGAAAAGAAGCCTATAATAATAATCTGCACTGGATGCAAAAGGCAGTTGGAAGAGGGAATTAAGTTTTGCTCTGAATGCGGAACAAAAGTTTTCATAAAACCTACAAAATGCCCAAAGTGTTTAAACGGAGTTTTTCCCGATGAAAAATTTTGCCCGGGCTGCGGTGAGAATTTAGTGTTTAAGTGAATTTTGAGGGCTGAATTTTTAAAGATTTCTTTTATAATTTTGTTATTAATTGCTCTAATGCTTTTGATAAATTAAACATTCCATCAAGGATATTTGCACTTAAAAAAGTTCCTGCAAAAAGCAGTGTTCCATTGTAGGTAGTTAATAATTCCTCTCTTGCCCTTACTTTGTAATTAACAGAATCTTTATTTCGCTTATAATAATTGCATTCACCAAAAATTGGTGTAAGATCTTTCAGTTTTAATCTATAATCCTCTTTCTCCATAGCCGAAACAATACTTAATAGTTTTTAATAATTTCTATACTTTATATCACAATTATTATAAAATTTTTTACAAATAATCTGGAACATCAACATCATCGCCGGATTTCTTCCCAAGATTTTCTTTTGCAGTTTTCACAATAACCTTCGCGACTTTTTCAGGGCTAATTCCGTCAAAATTATTCATTTGCGTTGCAGTTCCGCCAGGATTTACTGCATAAAATCTTATATTTTTTCCTTCATATTCTTTTGCCATGCATTGAGTAAATCCTCTCACTCCAAATTTACTTGCAGTGTAAATTGAGACATCAGGCCATTTGACTCTTTTTCCAGCCACACTTGCAATATTAATTATTATTCCCTCTTCTTCAAGCATATAAGGAAGAACAATCTTAGTCATGTTAATCAATCCTGTAAGATTAACATCTAAACCAAATTTTATTTCATCAAAACTTTGCTCTAAAAGGTTTTTTTCAACTAAAACACCAGCATTGTTCACTAGAACATCTATTGCTCCAAACTCGTCAATAGTTTTTTCAACGCAATTTTTAATTGAATCCATTTTTGTGACATCTAGCTGAATCATTATGGCATCTGTAAGTTTTTTGCATTCTTTCAAGACTTTTTCTGCGTCTTTCTTATGGCTGTTGTAAGTCACTACAACTTTAGCCCCTTCCTTAGCAAATTCTATTGCACTGGCTTTTCCTATTCCAAGACTGCTACCTGTTATCAAAACAACCTTTTCTTTTAATTCCATAAAGCTTAAATTATAACTAAGTTTATATCTTTTATGCCAGAAAAGAAAATAGTAAGATCAGTTGAAGAGCTTCCAAAATTAAAAGAAGACTACATAAGGGTGATCCATAGAACTTCTAACCCAAACTCTGAGCAAGGAATTATAGAGCAAGGCTTGAATTATGAAAAAAATGGCACAATAGACCAGACATCACATGCTTTTTCAAAAGAAGATCAAGCCAGCCATTATGCTCTTACAGGAAAAGTGAAAGACACAAAATTTGAGTATCCTGGAAACTACGCCTTTATCTTTGATGTTCCAAATGTTAAATATAAGAAGCATACAAATATCACAAAAGCTCCTGGATCTCTTCCAAAAGAGTATTTGGTTGGAGTAATTCATATTAAAGATTCTAAAAAAACTTTAGATAAATTGTTAATTTCAGTATCCATAGCAAGCCTCTTAATATCCTTAGTTTCTTTCAGCAGGATGACTGGAAATGTTACTGGAGGTATTAATCAAAATTCTCTAGGAATATTTTTTATAATAATTTCATTTATAACTTTAGGAGGTTTCTTCGTCCTAAGAAATATAAAATAAAATGCCAACATTTGTTATTCAAGAGCACAACGCATCTCACTTGCATTGGGACTTCCGCCTAGAACTTTCAGGAGTTTTGAAATCATGGGCTATTCCAAAAACCCCTCCTTTTAAAAAAGGCATAAAACGTCTGGCAATCCAGGTTGATGATCATCCTAAGTCCTACGCAGACTTCGAAGGAGAAATAAAAGAAGGCTACGGAAAAGGCAGTGTTAGAATATGGGACAAGGGGAATTTCAGCCTCAAGGAAAGAACTCCCAAAAAAATTGTGTTCATACTTCAGGGAAAAGTCATGAAGGGGGAATATGCCTTGATAAAGACTGATTACGGCGACAAAAAGAATTCGTGGCTTTTGATGAAGATTGATTAGAAAAATCAAATAAAATATAAACTATGCTTATTATCTTTATTTATGGGAATGTTTGATAAATTACTTTTGAAATGTCCTAACTGCATGAAGGCAATAGAATTTCAGTCAAAAGGAGGAAAATGTATTTTGGATTCATATAGTGAAAAAAATGTCCCTTGGAATTTCTTGTTGTCAATTAATGGAGAAATTGTTAAATGTTCAAAATGCCTTAAAAATGTGGGACTAAAGATTGTAAATCTTCCATTAAAACCAGAAATAAAATTGCATATCACAAAAGAAAAGACTTCCCATTTCTGAGAAGTTAGTTAGGCAAATAATGTGAATAAAAATAAATATTGTCTGAAATAAAAACTATGAACTGCATTTTTGAAGTGATCGATAAAACTAGAAGGAAAATAAGATTAACTAGAAAGCAATGGAGTCATATAAGGAGAGAACATCCTAATATTGATAACCACGGTGAAATTTTAGAAACAGTTCAAAAACCAGATAAAGTTCTCATGGATGAAAGAGAAAATGTTACTAATTTTTATAAGTATTTTAAGCATAAAGAACAGAAGTCAAAATTTTTAAAAGTAATAGTTAAATATTTAAATGGCGAGGGCTTTATAATATCTGTATATTTTTTGAGAGTCATAAAATGAAAAATCAAATGAAAATTTATTATGATGAAGAAGGCGATTATTTAACAATTTTTGTAGGGGATTCAAAGCCAAATTACGGAGAGGAGGTTTCTTCAGGAATAACTATTTTTAAGGACGAAGAGACAGATGAGATTATAGGAATAGGAATTTTAAACTTTAGAAAGAAAGCCAAGGATCTGGATGAAATTGAGCTTAACCTCCCATTCAAAATTAATTTTTCTGCTTTGAAAGTTTGATGAAGGTTAGTTTACAATTATGATATCTAAGAATCTTCTCTAAAAACATATTTTCATTATATACTTTATAAAGTATATCTTCTATTATATATTTCAAAGAATATAGTTTTTAAATTTACCATTTTAGTTTAAGCAACTTCCGTTTCAAGACTTTCCATTCTGTTTTGTTCTTTCTTAATTCTGGACATCTCCATAATAGTTGGAGGTAAAATCCCTTTAAAGTAATGTTCTAAATAAGGAAGCAATGAAGTTTTGTCTTTGTTATTTAAAATATTAATCGGATTATAGACTCTTATTTCAGAAAATGCTAACCATTGTTGCAATGCTTTTCTGTTTCCCATAACTCTTGTGAATGGAACTCTTTGATACATTCTTCCATTGGTAACACTTTTTTCCATTTCAATTTGAATGTCTGTTTTGTAGTTCATTTTAATCCTTTTCGCCGGTCCACCATTCAAGGTCAGGAACTTCTGCTTTTATTCCCTTGGCTTTGCAGTATCCTCTTGCAAGAAGATAATATATTATCCCAATACTCTTGGCGCTTTTGTTGTTTCCAATCATAAATTGATCAGCTCCCTTTGAAAAATTGTTTGTGTCGCATACCATCAAAACTTTTTTCCTAACTTTTAGAGTGTCATTCAAAGCGTTTTTGTCAAGCCAGTGGTCTGTTATTATTGTCAGCTCATTCTCGAAAAAGTCTGGAAGGGTTGTATTAGTCAAAATTCCTGCAGGATATTTCTTTGTGAAGACTCTTATTCCAGTCAGTTCGGAAAACTTTTCAGCAACTTTCCATCCTGCCTGCCTCTTGCAGATTAGTATTACATCTCCCGGCTTGAATTTATTCAGGAATTCAATACTCTCTTTTATTTTTTCATCAATTATGTCTGTGTTGAATATAGCCAAGCCGTCAGCTCTTCTTCTGTATACAAATTGCTTCATATCGGGCGTAACAACTCTTGTTCCAAGATAAATTCCTGCTTTGACATATTCGTCAAGAGGAATAAGCATATCTGCCTTTTTCTTCGCTTTAACTTGTTCTTTAAGGTCTTCTGTTGCAGTAGTATCTATTTTGCCTTTAAGTTTTGCAACTTTCTCAAGAAGTTTCTTTTTTCTCTCATCAAGGCTTTCAGTCTCCAAGGATTCAGCCTCTGCAAGCTTCACAAGTTTTTTTGCCGGAATTTCAATTATTTCTTCTGAATTTATATCATCTGCAGATTCTTCAATTTCTTCTGATTTTTTATTTTCAATGTCTCCTGAGTCTTCTTTCTTTTTTGTTTTTGGCATGTTCTAGTTTGGAAACCTTTTCAAAAGGTTTATTGGCATCAATGATGAAGAAAAAGTTGATTTAAAAAGATTTGGATTAGATTAAATTGGATTCACAAGCTATTTTTTCAAGCATTTTCGCGATTTCAATTCTATTTTTAGAATCTGTTTTTATAGAACTTAATTTTTTTTGATGTTCACGGCATCTTACCACATATTCTCTTTCATCTTCACTCTCTCCATATTTTGGCGTCCCTATAAAATTTATCTCCACAATATCTTTTCCATTATAATTAACTATAACTCTCTGGGTGCCATCTGGAAGCAGCTTGGATCCATGCACTCTATCCATTTCATAAGTTATACTTTTTTTTACATAATGCATTTTCATGTTTGCGTTAGAATTACTTCATTTTTAAACTCTCCTATTTTTTGAAGTGATTTATTTCAAACCTTTTTCAATCTCAATCATCCTCTTCAGTTTAGCTTCTCTATGCGAGCAAGCTTGCGAGTATCATTGAGACAAAGCTTTTTCTATTTCTATTAATCTCCTAAGCTTTGTTTCTCTTTCAGCTCCATCAATCCCGCATTTAAAAAAATCAGCCTGAAACCCGAAAGCCAAGTCTGCAAGAATCCATTCTTCTGTTTCTCCGCTTCTGTGAGAGAAAACAGTCTTAATGTTATTTTTCTTTGCCATTTCTACAACTCTTCTCACTTCCAGCAAAGATCCGCACTGATTTGGCTTTACAATAATTGCGTTGACACTTCTCTTTTTTATGGCCCTCTCAAGCCTTTTATGATTTGTAACAATTAAATCATCTCCAACAATAAGGCAGTTTTTAAACTTGGCAAGAAGCTTTGCAAAGCTGTCAAAATCTTCTTCATCAAATGGATCTTCAGCATAAAAAAGTTCGAAATTTTTTATTAAATTCTCAATGTAAAGAAATTGCTCTTCTTCCGTTCTTTTAAGCATTGGGTTTTGATAAAGATATTTTTTCCTTTTGTAAAAACCAGAAGATGCAACATCTGTGCCCAGAGGAATTCCAGCCTCTTTTAAAATATCAAAAACTTCTTTTTCATTTAAAGAAGTTATCCACGCATTTTCGTCATTTTTCTCTCCCTTAAAACTTTCATCTGTTTTCTTGAGTGAAATTTTCATAAAATCTTTTATCTTTTTATTTTTTTCAAAATTTTCTTTGAAAGTTTTCTCATCAGGGATAAGAAGAAACTCCTGAAAATCCGGTTTCTTGCTTACTTGAGAATGTTTTCCTCCTCCAATGCAATTTCCGACAGACCTTGGGAATTTTCCTGAGGAGGAAAGTTTTGGATTAATCAGCTGCCAGACTTCTTTTTTCTGCTCTTTTGCCAAAGCTTTCAAGACAGCAGACTCCAAAGCAAACAAGCTGTTAGCTCCGATATGCCCCTCAACTATGTCTTCGACTCTTCTTAAGTCATCAAAATTTTCAATTATTTCTTTGGAAAAATAATCTTTGAATTCCTTCAGGGTTTTTATGTCTCCTTCAAGGTTTTTTTTGTATGATTTTGCTTCGTATTTACCTGTTGATTTTCCGCTTGGAGAGCTAGCTTCAAAATTCCCAGAATTTGTCTCTATCTTGACAGAGATTGTTTTGTCTTTTCTGCAGTCAAGAATAGATTTGGCGCTCACACTCTTTATTATCATGAATGAAGAAAATGAAAGGCATTTATAATTTTTTCTTTAGTTGAGAATATGAAAAACCAAAGTAATTTTGGTTTTTTGCAAGTTAAGGATCAATCTGATTTATATCTCCCTTAATTTCCTCAAATTGAAATTGGATTGTTCCTTTCCCTCCTAATGCTTTTTTGAAATCTGTTGTTAAACTATCTAAGCTTCTACCATTTGTTTCTTTAACAGTTAATTTGCCAACTTTTAAAAGAGAATTAATTTTACATCTGTAATCTCCTGTACCACTCCATGAAACTATTTGATTCTTAACAGATTCTTCACTTATTGCTACTATATACGCCCCCCTACTACCCAAATCTTTTCCTATTGCTATATTTCGAGAATTATAGTTTACATACCAAACATTTAATCCAATTTGACCCATTCCTTTTGCTAGAGAATAGTATTTTTAAACATTTCTATCTTTTAAAATTACTAAGAACTCATTCCCCTTCTTCATCGCCAGCTGCATCTTCATCAACCTCATCATCAGGCGTAGCTAACTGCATTATCTCGCCATCTTTGACAATTTCCTGCTCTTCCTTAGCTTCCATTTCTTCAAGCTTTTCGTCAGCAACTTTGATTTCCTTTGCCCTTTTCAGCCTTTCTTCTTTTTTTTGTGGCATGGGTCTTTTGATAGAAATAGGCAAGGCTTCGGAATCCAGCTCTATTTCAGCTATTTTTAATGCATTGTAATTAATTTTTTCAAGATCTTCTGTTGTTATTTTTATAAGTAATGGCGCATTCATGGCAATCTGCAAAGCTCTCGCTCCCAAAATCCTTGCCCTTTCATATTTAGTGAATGTTTGTTGTGTCATTTTTTATATTTGAAATGGTTCTCTCATTTTGCTTGGACTAACTATTGAGGCTTCTCTTATTTCTCTAGCAATTTCATATGCACATTCTAATGCTTTACTCATGCTTTCTATCTCACTTTGAGACATTGACTCTCCAGACCTTTTTCCTTTATATCTATCTTTCGGGCTGTCTCCCTGTTTTATTATATATAATAACTTTGCCATCTTATTTCAAAAATTTATCCAGCTTTTTAAAAATATCCCTCCACATTTTTTCTGAAATTTCAAGTACTTTGTAGAACTCTTCAATCTTTAAGAACTGTTTTTCTCCTTTTTGCATGGAGTGAATTGTCTCTCCCGATCTCCCTATTGTGACTCTAGTTTCGCTTATGTCTTCTTCTTCTCTTGTCGGGTCGACTAAAAAACTATCTCCAATTTTATGGATTGTTGTTGAAATTGGAATATCTTTTGAAAGAGGGATTTTATTGTTTGTCCATTCTCCGTAAATAACTTTTTCTTTCTTTTCATCGTATTTGGGAATTTTTGCCTGTTTTAATGCGATCAAAGCGCCTATTGCGGCTGCGTCAAGAAGGTTTCCATCGTCATTTATTGAGTAAATATCAATAAAAATATTCCAGACTTTTTCTCCTTCTTTAATGCAAAGCTTTTCAAGCTCAATGAATTTGCTTTCTCTTATTATCCTGTCAACTATTCTGCCTATTTCTACCGCTTCAAATTTTGGAGGTCCGCTCTCAAATCTTCTTGAGCTCAGAGGAAGAAGTTCAGCTGTAACCATAAGATTTCCTTTGTCAGGAGAATCTGGATAAGGCGCTGCCGTATCCATTTTAATGCCGACTAAGACTTCTGTTTTTCCGATTTTAACTCTTGCGCTTCCTTCAGCATGTTTTGAGATTCCTGTTTCTATTTCTATATCTCTGAATTCGTCGAGCTTTCTCCCGTCAAATCTTTTCCCTTTTGCTAGATACTGTTTTATTCTCTCACCAGTAATATTTGCTGTTAACATTTTATTCTTCATCCTCCACATTCTGGCAGGCTTCTTTCAGGGTCTTTTTTTGAAGAGCATAAATCTCTTTTGAAACTTTTCTAGCCAATTCAATTGCTTCTTTAAGCTGCTTGTCTGTTATTTTTCCATCTAATTGAATATGTGTCAATTCGCCGTTTGGAGTCATTGTTATTGGAATATCTGTCGCGCCTTCCCCCTCTTCCCAGTCTTCTTCTTCTTTGCTCAAATCTGCAACAATGTTTTTGTTAAGTTTTCCTATAGAAACACTAGTAACAAGATTTTTCATAGGGATTCCTGCATGAGCCAAAGCAAGAATAGCTGCATTTATTCCAGCGCACCTTGTAGAGGCATTTGCCTGAATAATATTTATATGAACATCAATAACTGTATTCTCATATCTGTCAATTAAAAGAACAGGCTCTAAAGCCCATTCAGTTATTTTGCTTATTTCCATGCTCCTTCTTGAAGGCCCAGGCCTTATTCTTTCTGACACTGAAAAGCTAAGCATGCTGTAATTGCACCTTAGAGTTCCTTTTTCAGGGTCTCTCTGATTTCTTGGATGAAGTTCTTTAGGTCCGTAAACAGCAGCAATTGCTATTGTGTCTCCGAATGAAAACATGGCACTCCCATCTGCATTTGGCACTACTCCAACTTTTGCACTCATAGGCCTGAGTTCGTCAGGCTTTCTTCCATCTGGTCGCTTGAATTTTTCTGTCATTTTTTCTTCTTCTCCATCCACGCTTTTAATTCTTCTGTAAGCCCTTTAACATAAGATTTTTCCGCTACAAAATTTATTGCCTCTTTTGAATTAAGCTCAGATTCTATTGTGTCTCCTTTAATCCATATAAGTCCATTCTGTCCTACAGTTATATTGGAGCCAGTTCCCTCTTTAATAATGTTTATCATGCTTCCTTCTTTTCCAATAACTCTTGGAACTTTGTTTGGATTTATCTTCATTATCATTCCCTCCTCAATTTTTCCAAGCCCTCTCATTTTAATAGTCAAATCTATTCCTCTTTTTGTTATTCCGACTATTTTGGCGACAAGCATGTCTCCTATGTCCATTACCTCATCAAGCCCATTTTTGTCGACATATCTTGGCACTTCCATTAAGCTCAAAAAACCCCCTTCAGCTGTTCCAATATCAATCATCCAGCCATTGAAAGTTATGTCTATGACTTTTCCAATAATTACGTTTCCTCTCCTTGCCATGTATGTTCCAGACAAAGGTATGACTTTTACCAGTTTGTTTGATTCCTCAGCAATTCCATATCTTAAAGCAATAACGTCCTTGCCATCTTTTTCAGTTCCTTCTCCAGGAAGATATTCATCTCCGCTGACAATAACTTCTCCAGGAACTATTATTTTTCTTTCTGACATTTTAATTATTAATTGTTGTATTGTGATTCAAGTTTAATTTATCAGCTTCCCTTTTATAGGTTTCTGTTTTAATGTAGCTATTATCTTTAGATTTATTCAAGAAAACAGTTTCAAAATCCCTCAAATGTTCTTTACTAGAGAAACCATTAATTTGTAAACTTCCAAGAGGATTAATATTTTCCATATTCTTAAAGACAGTTTCAGAAAATACTTTTAAGTAATTCCCTCTAGCTATTTCTTCTAATTCATTATTACTTGCTATCCTAATTGTTAATTGTTTATCCATCCTAATCTTTTATCTCCTCTGTCAGCGCGCTTCCATGCGTCACTGCATTTAATTTATCATAAAAATCAATTATCATCCCTGCAGGTACTTCAACAATGACTTCCAAACTGCCGTCGTCTTTCCATTTTTCATTCTGTTTGTACTGGGCAACAACACCGTAAGCTTTTCCTGTGTGGATTGCCGGAATCTCAATTTTAACTCTTTTTGTTTCTATTTTTATTGGAAGAATTTTGCTTAAGTGCGCAATAATCTCCGGAATTTGCTTGTCTATGCTCCCATCTTTTATATGAACATGCGCCTGCTCTAAAGCCGATTTTATTCTTTCAGGAGTGTGAGGCCTTCCTGTCTGCGGGTCAAAAGCATTTCTTGCCAAAAAGTCAATCACCTGTTTTATTTTCTTGTCTTTTTCTTCATCCCTATGCTCTTGGGTGACTAATATCTCCCCGCTCTTTACTATTTTCTTTGTTATTTCATCAATATCTGTTGTGCCGAAAGCTGTCTGAAGTTCTGCGTGAGCCGCGGCATTTCCTTTTTTTGAGTCTGTAAAAATTCTGTGGCCTTCAGCTTCTATAAAAGAGCTTGTTCCTTTCTTGAAATTCAAAGCATTATCCAGATCAACAATTATTTCAAAATGCTTTCCTGCCTGTTTTATTCTTGCTATTGTGTTCATTTTGATAATCCTCCGACACAAAATCCCAGTTCAAGACCTGGTCTACCAACATTGTAAATCACAGATCCGATCGATCCATCATTCATAATTTTTTGTTTTGTAACATTTTTTGATCGAGAATTATATCCTACTATAAAAGTGTCTACGTTTACGACAGCCAAAGATAATAATAAAGGAGCTAAAACAGTCGCAATTCTTACTTTTTTTAATAGACCAGAACTAATATTAATTTTCCTCATAGCATCACTATTCATTTCATAATTATTCATTTTGCAAAATTAGTAATATCCGACCCTTCAAGCCTTTTCAATTCTATCTCA
>JBBSXA010000008.1:24372-37487 GCA_038045985.1 Nanobdellota archaeon | reverse complement strand
TTTTCTCAGCCCTTTCTCAATACTTCGAAAAGCTCTTGCTTAATTTATCGCTCCAGAAATCAGGCAAGCTGCAAGATAACATTCCCTCAAATTCATCATCCAAAACATAAAAATAGCTTTTTTTATCGTCCTTTACTTTTTTGAATTCTTTATCGGCTTTTTCGAATAAATCCTTTATGCTCTTTCTTTCAAATCTGGCTTGAAGAAGCGAAGGCTCTTTGAATATTATGGTGTCTGTTAATCTTACAACATTGAGATCTATCATTGCAGAATTCTGGGTTATTATGATAAGAGATAAATTTTTGTGCCTTGCAATAACCATTATATCGCTTAAAACTTTGTTGGCCTTTTTCATGGAGTTTCTGGAAGAGTAGGATATTGCAGCTTCATCAACAAGAAGAATAGAATCATTTTTCACATCTTTTACATCAGAGACTTTTTTTATAAATCTTGGAAGTTCTCCTTCTCCAAGATAATAAGCGCTTCTCTTTCCTGCCAAAACATCAAGGAACTTGAAGCCGAGAGCTGTTTTTCCGCTGCCTCTTTTTCCTGTGATTAAAATAATCAGGCTTGAGTTTTTTAATCTGTTTTTAAAATCATCAAAATTCCCAGATATATCTTTCATGACTCTAAAATCTATTTCTTTTTCTTTCCTTTTTTTGAACAAGTCAAATATTCCCATTTTATTTCTCTCTTAATCCCTTCAAAGTCCCTGAAACCCTAACAACTTTTATTTCTTCATGCCAGACAGCAAAGCTGGCTCTGACTTTATTTACAGATTCTCTATTTACTCCAATTATTGCGTAATCCTTTTCTTTTTTGATCCATAATAAAGAAGATTTTGACATCCCTAAAACACCTATAAAATCAAGAATAGCTTTCTCTATGTCATCAATTTTTCCCTTTACATAAAGATATCTCATATTCTCTTTCATTGAAGGTTTTAAAGGCTGCATGAGTAGTTCAGGGAGAGCTTATTTTTATAGCTTTAGTTGACAATAAAGTTATACCCATTTCTTACAATGTCTTTCCTGAGCTGAGGCACTTTGTCTTTTTCCAAAAGAACATATATTCCCTGTCTGCCAACACTTTTTGATGAAATAACTAGTTTGAGTGATTTTTTTAAGTCGTCATAACCTATACTTTTGATTTCCAGATCACTTTCTGCATTACTGCTGTCAATTATTCTTCCAAAATTGATTCTTCTTACATAATTCAGCCCTTTGACAAGTTCAAGAAATTCTATTGAGTTTGAAAGAACCATTTCATTCCATCTTCTTTCTATACCTTTTCGCATTCAAGTTTAAAGTGTTTAAAATAATAAATCTTTCTAAAAACATTCTTAAACCCCATTTGCTTTTTGCTGACTATGATAAATGTTTATATGATCTCTTCGGAGGCAACTGGAGATCATCATTAATTGCTAATGAGGGAAATAAACCTTTGGAAAAGGTTTCCAAAAGAGAGAAAAAAACCGAGAGGTTGTTTTTAGGATGGATATCTACACAGTTGGCGGATACAATGAAGTTGGAAAAAACATGACTGTTTTGGATCTTGGAGAAGATGCAATTATTTTTGATGCTGGTCTTTATCTTCCGGCTGTTGTCGAATTGCAGGAGGAAGAGGAAAAAGGAGCTTATTCTGAAAAAAAACTACGAAGCATTGGCGCTATCCCAAATGACGACCTTCTTGATGATATTAATATAAGAAACAAAGTAAGGGCTATAATTCCAAGTCATGCTCATTTAGACCATATTGGTGCTCTTCCATACCTAGCTTACAGGTATAACGCTCCTATTGTCGCAACTCCTTTTACAATTCAAGTCCTGAAAAAAATCCTTGAAGATGATCACATACAGCTTCCTAACAAGCTTATTACAGTTCAGCCGAATAGTTCATACATAGTCAAAGGAAAAAGAAGAGACTATAAAGTTGATTTTATAAACATGACTCATTCGACAATTCATACTGCAATGCTGGCAGTTCACACTCCTGAAGGTGTCGTTGTTTATGGAAATGATTACAAATTAGATAATACTCCTGTTATTGGGCTTCCGCCTAATTATGATTTAATGCATAAGTTAGCTCAAGAAGGAGTGATAGCATTGATTGTTGATTCTCTTTATTCAGGAGATGAAAGAAAAACTCAGAGCGAGAAAATTGCAAGGGCAATGGTGGAAGAGGTTCTTCTCACGGTAGACAACAAAAAATCTGCGATATTTGTAACAACATTTTCCTCCCATATTGCGAGGCTGAAAAGCATCGTTGATTATGGAAAAAGGCTAAACAGGAAAGTTTATTTCCTTGGAAGAAGCTTAAAGAAATACGTCACAGCATCTATGGATATAGGGATGTGTCCCTTTAAAAACGACATTTATATTGCAACTTACAGAAAGCAAGTTGAGTCTGTCCTGAGGAAAGTCGCTAAAAATAGGGATAAATCTTTAGTTGTCTGCACAGGCCACCAAGGAGAGCCGGGAAGCATCATGGAGCGCTTGTCTCGAAAACAGCTTCCTTTTGAATTTCAGCATAATGACCACATAATTTATTCTTCAAAAACTATTCCAGTTCCTATAAACATTGCAAATAAAGAAGGAATGGACAAAAGGCTTAAAAAATTTGGAGTCAGAATTTTTGACAATGTTCATGTCTCTGGCCACGGAGGGAGAGAAGATTTGAGGGATTTAATAAGCATCTTTAAGCCAAAAAATATAATTCCATCCCATGGTTCAACTCAGCAATTGACTCCTGCAATAGAACTGGCAAGAGAAATGGGTTATAAAGCAGGCAAAGAATGTCATTTAATGCAGGACGGCCAGAAGATAACCTTACAATGATTAAAAAGTTTTTCAAAGAGCTTCCAAAGCTTCCTTTATCTGCTTTTATTTTTTACCTTATTGTTATGGTCTTAAGAGTTTTAGACGTTATACCTCCTCCATCAGAAATAATTGCTGCTCTGGAAAATCTTCTTGATTTATATGGAGTTATTGTTATTTTTATTTCGGTTCTTCTTGAAGGCATTGTTTACTTTGGGTTTTATTTTCCAGGAACAACTATTGTCACGATTTCAATATTGCTGTCTAATGGGGAATTTTCCTCATTTTTGTCAATTGCATTGGCTTCTGCTTTCGCATTGACAATAACCTCTATTTTTAATTACATTTTAGGGAGAAGGCTTCCAACTAAATTTGATCCGTCAAGCTCGCGTATAAAAAAGGCACTTTCAAAAGGACTTATTCTTTCTATAATTCATCCAAACACTTTATCCTTCTACTTTTTTGACTCAGGAATCAAAAGACAAAGTCCGTGGAAAATCGCGTTTGTCCCTTTTCTGATTGCAGTTTATGGAATTGTTTTATCCATTATAATCTACTCTTTTAAATCTCCATTTAAATCAGCTGTGGAAATGCCTTATATCCTGCTTTGCCTTATTTTTGTATGGCTTGTTGTTTCTTATTTTTATGAGAAAAGAAAGAAGAAACATTTAATGAATGTTCCTTGATGTTAAGCCCAATCTATAAATTAAAATAGAAATAAAAATTGCACTCCTCACAAATTCGTCGTGTTATTAATAAATTCTATTAATCTGCGATGATAGGAGCAGCAAATTCAGGTGATAAATAGCATGGCTAATCATTGTAAGAATAATAAATTAAAGGTTTACTTTACGTTTAATATAGATTTTTAAATTGAAAAAACTTATATTTCTAATGGCTAGAAATGATATTCTTGGAGGATTAAAAGTTGCATTGTCTAAAGGCCATTCTCTTCAAGAGGCAATGCAGTCTTTTTATAATGCAGGCTATAAAAAAGAAGACATTGAAGAAGCTGCAAGACTTCTTCAAAGCGGTCCTGCAGAAATAAGAAAAGAAACTTTAATCAGACCTTCTCCTCAGAACAAACCAAATCCTTTTGTTCCAAAACCACAAATGCAAAATCAGCCTTTGCAGCCAACTATACCTCTTCCTGTCCCAAAACCACAAAGCCAAGTTCAACCAGTAAAATCTGCGCCAATTCTTTCAGCTCCTAACCAAGAATCTCAATATGCTCCCCCCCAGAAATTATCTGCACCGTCAAAAGAAGAGGTTATGGAAGTGTTTTCTCAGCAAAAATCTTTAAGTTCTTTTGCTCCGCAGCCAGCTTTAAAGCCGGCGCTTTCTCAAATTCGCATTCCTCAACAGCCAAATGTGAAGCAAAATGTTTCTGCATATGGTGAAAAAAGAAAAGTTGACACTTTCACAATAATTCTTATTGTAGCGCTTGTGGTTCTTTTAGGGATTCTTACTTCTGTTTTTCTTTTTAAAGACCAATTTGTGGAGTTCCTGAACGGAATTTTGGATTAAAATGTATTCTCCTGCCGAAGATTCTTATTTGCTTTCTGGCGTTATTGCCAAAATTATTCCCGAAATGCTCAGGAAAAATTCAGAATTGAAGTTTCTTGAAATCGGATGTGGAAGCGGAATCCTCCTAGAAACAGCTTACGAAGCAGGTGTTAAAAGAAAAAATATCTTTGGCTGTGATGTAGACTCAGAATCTGTAAGTCATTGCAAAAGTCTTGGGTTTCGCTGTGTTAATTCAGACATGTTTAAGAGCATAAAGGGAAAATTCGACTTGATTGTTTTTAATCCTCCATATCTTCCTGAGGAAAAATTGGATAAGGGCATTGATACATCTTCAGGAAAAAAAGGAGACAAAGCAGCAATAAGCTTTCTAAGAAATTTCGGAAAACATCTCAATCAAAAAGGCAAGGCGCTGTTTTTGCTGAGCTCTTTAACTTCTATGGAAAGAATTAATAAATGGCTGCCTAGATTTTCATGGAGAGAAGCTGTCAGAAAAAAACTTTTCTTTGAAGAGATTTATGTGCTTGAATTCTCGAGCAAAACTTCAAGATGATCTTTTTTCCCTAAAACAGTAAATTTTGTTCTTCCTTTGGTATGTTTTCTTGGCATTGAGAGCCTGTTATTTTTTCCGTTTTCTATGTAAATATAAAACATTTCTTCAGATTTTAATTCATTTGGCTTGTAATCCCAAATTTGTATTGTTTTGCCGTCATTATAACCAAATAAGGCAGCCCTGTCTATTCCTAAATAATCCATTCTCTCTTTAAAATTTCTTTTGATATTTGCAGTAATAGTGAGCCTTCCTTTATGATCAATATTTCTTGAAAAGCTTCCCAAGTATGGAAACAAATTATTTATCTTATTTATTTCTTCTTCAAATGTCATTGAAAACATCAATCCTCCTTGTTTTTAAGCCTTGCCAGTGGCATAATTTTATATACATCTTGTTATTCCAAAATTTATTCCTAAAATGAGATTCGCGCACTTGGCAGATGTTCATCTTGGAGGCTGGAAACAGCCAGAGCTCCAGGCTCTAAACCTGCAGTCTTTTAGAATGGCCATAGATAATTGCATAAAGGAAAAAGTTGAGTTTGCTCTTGTTGCAGGAGATTTATTTGACACTGCCTTCCCAGGAATAGAGGTTCTTAAAGAAACTTTTTACGAATTCAAGAGGTTGAAAGAATCAGGAATCCCGTGCTTTATTATAGCGGGCAGTCATGATTACTCTGTTTCAGGCAAAACTTTCCTTGATGTTCTTGAAAAAGCTGGTTTTTGCAAAAATGTTGAGGATGTTGAAGAAAGGAACGGATTCTTGTATTTGTCGCCAACTTTGTATAAAGGAGTTGCAATATATGGATATCCTGGAAGAAAATCCGGCCTTGAAATTCCCGATTTAAGAAGAGTAAAAATAAATGACTCTCCAGGTTTCTACAAGATTTTTATGCTTCACACAACTCTGGACAAGGTTAAAGGATCATTGCCTATTGATGCAATTGAAACTGACCTTTTGCCTCATGCAGATTATTATGCCTTAGGTCATATACATATAGACTTCCAGTATGGGAATTTTGTTTATCCAGGCCCTGTTTTTCCGAACAATTTCCAGGAGCTTGAAGACTTGAGCCATGGGGGAATGTATATTGCAGATACTGAAAATAATTCTCTTAAAAGAATTGAGCTAAAAATTAAAGAGGTTATTCCAATAGAAGTTCATATTAAAAGCGCTTTAATTGCTACTGACAAGATAATTGCAGAATTAGAAAAGAGGGATGTTGAAGATAAAATAATTCTTTTAAGAGTAAAAGGAGAATTGGAAACAGGCCAGCATTCAGATATAAAGTTTTCCCAGATTGAAGATTTCACCAAAAAAAAGAAAGCTTACTTTTTCTTGAAAAACACTCATGAATTGAAATCCAAAGAAATGGAGTTAGAGGTAGAGATTCAGGATAAGGGAAATATTGAAGAAGAAGCTCTTAAAATATATTCTGAGAAAAATCCTTCAGATTTGAATTTAATGATCTCTCCTTTGATGGAGGCGCTTTCTATTGAAAAGCAGGAAGGAGAGACTTCCGAGGCATTTACAAAAAGAATTCTTGAAAACTCAAAAAAAGTGCTGAAATTTTGATCAAACGGAATCAAATGCTTGGTCTAGAGATTTTTCATTTGCAGTTTCTTCTAAATCATTTAAATTGTCAATAATTACCCTAATATTTTTAGGAATAACCTTCTCATATTTATTTATTGTTTCTGCATGCACTGGACCGTCAAATCCTCCGCATAATGAGCGATAAGCTAAACATATTTCTGCAACTTGTTTAGGTAGGTAACTTTTTCTCTGTTCCATCTTATTTATCTAATTTAAGGGGTTTTAACCATTATTGTTATCAATTATATTTATCGGCTTTTTAGGAAGAAGATCTGTTTTATATTCATAAATTCACCACAACTATTTTTATATAGCTATAAATATGCTTAGTAAAATGATTTTAAAAAAAATATCCCTTGAAAATATAAGAAGCTATAAAAAAGAAGAGCTTGAATTTCCAGAGGGTTCTATTTTGCTTTCAGGAGATATAGGCTCTGGAAAAACATCTATATTGCTGGCGGTGGAATTTGCGCTTTTTGGCCTTCAGCCAGGGCAAAGAGGCTCATCTTTGCTTAAAAACGGCGCCCAGACTGGAGGTGTAACCATGGAATTTGAGGTTGACGGCAAAAGCATTATTGTTGAAAGGACTCTAAAGAGAAGCTCCAAAAGCATAGCTCAAGATTATTCAGCAATAACAATAGACGGTGAGAAGTTTGAAATTTCCGTAACAGAGTTGAAAGATAAAATTCTTGATATTTTAAATTATCCTAGGGAATTTTCTAAAAAGCAGAATCTTCTCTACAAATTCACAGTTTATACTCCCCAGGAAGAAATGAGAGAAATAATCCTGCAGGATGCAGAGACAAGAATAAACACTTTAAGAAATATTTTTGGAATTGACAAATACAAGAGGATTTTGGAAAACACAAGCATCTTAACAGCAAAAATAAGAGAAGAGCAAAGAGTCAAAGAAGCCCTTATTTCAAGTCTTGATAAGGATAAAGAGTTTTTGATGTCAAAGGAGGAAGAATTGGAGACAAAACATTATAATATTTCTTCTGTTGAAAAAGAGCTGTTCCTTAAAGCAGAAATCAAGAAAATAATTCTTGAAGAGAAAAATCTTCTTGAGGTGAAAATAAATGAGAAAAACAGGCTTGAGCAGGAAGTTGACAAGGCAAAGATAATGATAATGAACAAGAAAGATTCTTTAATGTCTAATCAAAAGACTATTCCGGATCTGGAAGCCCAAATATCAGATTTGAAAAAACTTGAATTTGATGAATCTAAAATAAAAGATCTTGAATACGAAATATTGTCTAAGAAACAGGAGAAAATTATTTTGTACGAGAAAAATCTGGAGATATCATCTAAACTTTCTTCATTTGAGCTGAAAAATAGGGAGTTTGACATACTAAAGAAAAAAATCGGCAGCATAGACATCTGCCCCACATGCCTACAAAATGTTGCTCCAGTTTATAAGTCAAATGTCTTTAACAAGATTGATTCTGACATTTCAGAAAATATAAAGCATATTGAGTCTTCAAGGATAGAAAAAATGAAATTAAGCGAAGCGCTGAATAAAATTGAATTTGAAATATCTTCCCTAGAGAAAAAACTCCAGGATTTTAAAATTACTAAGGTTCGTCTTAATGAGGTTAAAGATAAGGAAAAAAGACTTTCTGATTTAAAGAAATTGAATACGGCTCTTGAAAAGGATATAATATTTTTGAATTCTCACTCAGACAGCTTGAAATCTTCTATTTTTGAGTTAAAGAAATATGACAATTTATTCAGTGAAAAGCAAAGAGAGCTTGATTCTGCAATGAAAGATGAAAGGATTGCAGAAATTAAAGTGGCAGAATTAAAAAAAGAAATAGAGGTTTTCACAAGGCAGATTCAGGAATTAAAAGAAAGAATAAACAAGCTTGAAGGTTTGAAACAACAATCCATGCATCTTAATGAGCTTGAGTCTTGGGTGTCTAAAAAATTTGTTTCTGTCATATCTTTTGTTGAGAAAAATGTCATGGCCAAACTAAAGCAGGATTTTTCTAAATTGTTTCAGGAGTGGTTTTCAATGCTTGTTTCTGAAACTTTTAATGTAAAGCTTGATGAGAATTTTACCCCAATAATTGAGCAGCAGGATTATGAATTGGATTATGCCTACTTATCAGGAGGAGAGAGAACTGCAATAGCATTGGCTTACAGGCTTGCTTTAAATCAAGTTATAAACTCTTTGCTTGGAAAAATAAAAACAAGAGATTTTGTGATTCTTGATGAGCCGACTGATGGATTTTCCGACCAGCAGCTTGATAAAATGCGCGAAGTTTTAGATCAGCTTAATGTGAAGCAGCTCATAATTGTAAGTCACGAGCAGAAAATTGAGAGCTTTGTGGACAATGTCATAAGATTCAGGAAAGAAAACGGAGTTAGCAGGAGGGTTTGATATTTCTGATTTTATGCGGGAACTAATGTCTTACCAAAATTGCTCCGTCGGTTAGTCCTGCGCCAAATCCCACAATTATGTATAGTGAACCTTTTTTTATTATTTCTTTTTCTATAGCTTCATCATGAGCTATTGCGATAGATGCCGTTGATGTGTTTCCATATCTTTCTAGATTTGTATACACAACTCCTTTGAAGCCTTTTTGTTCTAAACCTTTTTTTGCAGCATCAGTTATTCTTATATTTGCTCCATGAGGAATTATTGCATCTAAGTCCTTTACTTCATAACCTGTTCCTTCCAAAACTTTATGAATTGCTTCTTTCATTGCCACTGTTGCAAACTTGAAAACTTCTTTCCCATTCATTACAAGATAGTTTTGTTTTTTTTCATATAAATCAAATTTTTTATCCGGATCTTCTGAAGGTTTGATTTTTTTGCCAAGTTTATGTTCTAAACTTAAAAATCCATTTGGCCATTCTGAATTTCCTTTATCAGGTGCTCCGCCAACAAATGTTTTTATTATTCCTTTTTTAACATCTCCCGGAAACCTTTCTACTAAGAATGCGCCTGCACCGTCTCCAAATAAAACACAAGTGCTCCTATCAGAGTAATCTGTCATGTCTGTTAATCTTTCAGATCCAATAACTAGAATTTTATCCTTGTCTTTTTCAGCTCTTAGAGTGTTGTAAGCTGTCCTTATTGCATATATAAGGCCTGTGCAGCCTGCTGCTTGATCCTGGCAAGGGATTCCTTCTCTTGCTTCCAACTCTCTTGCCACGTAACTGGCATGGTTTGGGAATTCATGTTCGTTTGAGTGCCTGTTTGTTGAAAAAATTATTTCATCTATTTGCTCAGAATCTATTAGCTCTTTATTTAACAAATCTTTTGCAGCTAAAAGCCCCATTTCTTTTACACCTTTATCATGAGAAATTCTTCTTTCTTTCATTCCTGTTCTTGAAGTTACCCATTCATCGCTTGTATCAACTATTTTCTCAAGATCGTAATTAGTTATCACATTTCTTGGATCTTTTGCAGAAGGAACATAAACTCCGGGGCGTGAAAGTCTTATATAAAATCCTTCTTTTGTTTCTCCACTAATTCCCTCGCCCATCATTTTCAAATAAAATTTGTGTTAATATAGTTTTCTGTTTTTCACAACATAAATTTTTATAAACTAACTTTTAATTGATTTATTATGAAAACTGGAAAGAAGATTGGCTTGGGCATTATTGCGGCAATTGCTATCAATGCTCTTGTAAATTTGCCTCTTGGATTGAATCATAGAAAAAATGAAGAGTTATTAAAAATCCAAAGTAATGATTTAGAAAGTAAGATTAAGACTGCAGAATATTTTGGAGAGAAGTTTGATCCTAATAAAATAAATGAGTATTCTGACTCTCTTCATTCATTTTATGGTCAAAAGTATTTTTTGGAAGGGGATATACACGCAGAAAATGAGGAAGCCAGGCAGTCTTTTAGCAATGCTATTTTAGGATTTGGATATATAGCTTATCTTTTAAAGTGAATTTTTTTTAACCTCTCTCCTTCAGCCTTCTGTTTTTTGGGATAAAATTTGTTATTTTTAATTCAGATGCTTTTCCTGTCCCTAAAAAATCATTCTTGTGTTTCATTATTATGAACCCTTTTTTTCCAGAAGAGACATTTAGCTCTTTTCCCATCATCCATTCTTCTGTCTGTTTTTCATCAAGCTCAAAAACATTTTTAGTTATACTGTCTTTTAGAATTTGGGCTCCTTCAATGCTTAATCTTATTTCATCTCCCTGGACTTTTGCAAAGTAAATTCCTATCCTTTCTACAGGGATTGTTTCTGCCAGATTTAAAATTTCTTTTTCATTTAAATTTCCTTGATATAAAAAAATTCTCTCTTGCCCTATTTTTATTAGAAACCCTGGAATTTTTGAAATTCCAAACTGTTTATTTAGTTTTTCTAAGATTTTTTGCGTTTCTTTATTATCAAGTATGTGGATCATTTTTTATATCCAAGTATTTTATTATAAGTTGGATGGTCAACAATATTCAATACAAATAAAAATATTTCTATTCTTGTTCCTTCAGTAGTATAAAGCATTCTCCAGAAGTTAGAAAGTTCAACCCTATAAAGATTTTTTATTCCCTGCTTTTTAAAAGATTCTGGGATCAATTCTTTTCTTATAGGATCTCCATATTGTGGATTGCTCATTAATATATCTTTTATTCTTTCTATTGACCTAAGGAGAGATTGTGATTCTTTATCATTTCTTTTTTTAAGTTCAATAAAGCAATCTCTAGCCTGTCCTTTTAGCAAAATTCTGACTTCTTTTCCAAAAAACATTTTATATCTCCAAAGAATCCTTAAGCATTTTTTTTAAATGCTCTGGTTCAGAATAAACCCATTGAACTCCTCTAGGACCATAGATAATTTTCCCACTTCTCCATAAATATTCAAAAATTATTAGTAATGTTTGATGCATGACTTGTCTAGGAAGTTTTTTCTTTATCTCTGAAATTTTCATTGGAAGATCTCTATGACTCCTCAGAAAGTTTTCAACCATAAGAACAGTGCTAAGATTAGGATATCTTTTTCCTTCTTCAATGAATTCTTCTCTTGTTATTTTTATTTTTTGTGACATTTTTATATAATTTAAGTATCAATTAATACTTAAAAGGTATTACTATTTATAAAGATTGTGGTTTTATAGTATAAGTTTAAAAAATTGTGGCTTTTGATTATGCAATGAAATCCTCATTTATTAAGTATTTGGATGACACTCCCAAGATAAGGGTTTTAGAGTTTTTAATAGAAGGAAGGGAATTAGATTATAGTATAAGTGACATTGCAGAAGGAGCTGAAATTGGCAGAACAACTTTATTCAGAATTTTCGATGATTTGCTTAAAAGCGGGATCATCATTCCAACAAGACAGATAGGAAATGCAAAATTATTCAAGCTGAATGTTAAAAGCCCTTTTGTGAAAAAGATGATCTATCTTTTTGACGAAATAATATTTCAGAAGAAGAAAGTTGCTGTTTAGGAGTTTTTCTATTACTACTCTTTAGTTTATATATTGGAAAGTTTTATAAACCTGCGATTTATGGAAAAATATGGCTCAGACAATAGGAACAAAAGTTGAAGCGCCTAACCAGATTATAGTTAAACTTAATGGTATGGATTATCAATTCAGCAGAACTATTCAAGGATTAAGCATGCCTTCAGGAGTAAATCCTGAGGATTATGCAATGATTCATTCTATTAAAATAGAAAATGGCATTGCAGCTTATAATTCTGATTCTGCCATTTCAATGACTCAAAGATTTAATGGACTTAAATACAATTCTGCAAATATTGAAGCATTAAAAAGCGGCTTAACTGTTCCCACTCCTGCCAAGTTTATGCCTCATCTAAGAAATGTAAATGATGCTCTGAAAGGAAAAGGAGTTCTGTATGATGCTTCTGGAAATTTAATTGATGGAGAAAGATTAAAGAAATATGCCAATGCCTTAAATTACAATCACTGGATGTGGTTAAATGCCGGCTTTGAAGAAGGAAAAGGATTTTTAGGATTAGATTTGGTTACAATTAATGGATTAGATGACAAAGAAAATTTAATCAAGAGTTCTTCTCCTCTTGAGGATTGTTTGGAGGAAAACTGCTGGGCCGAGTTAGATTCTTTAAATTCCCAGGGATTTCCCACTATAAAAGCCAGTATTGATAAATATGAGCCTGGCAAAACATTTTATTTTTGGACACCTAGAAAAAATTTAGTTGCCAGGTCTGGCGCCTGCTCGAACAGGCTTAGCCTCAGCTGCAGCAGGGATCCTTCTGACAGGTATCCTAGTCTTGGGGTACTTCCTGTTTTTAACTCTGGAAGTTTGGCTCGCTTAACTGCTGAGTAAGATTTTTGACACTTTTGCACGCAAATTTTTTAAACAAGCTTTTCTTATATTCTTTGCCCAGAAAGTTTTTTCTTTTGACTTTTAAGCATGAGCAACTTGAAAGTTTTAGGAGGGACAGATGGACTACACGTCAGTTAATCAGCGTATCATTAAGATTTATTTTAAGCCACAAAATTCAACTTCGACATTAAGTAACTTTATGAAATATGAAGAAGCGGTGCTCCCTTTAAGCTTTTGCGCAAACAAAGGCTTTCTGACTAGGGGAATCTCTTTTGAGATAGGTTAATTGGCTACAAGTTGCCAGGTCTAACGCCAACTCGAACAGGCTTAACCTCAACTGCAACAGGAATCCT
>JBBSXA010000008.1:0-24272 GCA_038045985.1 Nanobdellota archaeon | reverse complement strand
AACAGGAATCCTAATCTTGGAATAGTTCATCTGGGCTTTTTTATTGAATTAACTATTTTATTTAGAGAATTATCTGTATCCCGCTTTAGCTTTCACTTTATTTTCACAAATTTTGCAAGAAAAAACCCTCTACTCGGCACTCTTCATTGGCGATTGATTTGGTTGATATCATTTCGTTTTTATAAATTTGGCAACGAAGAATCCCTCTGTATTGTTGTCATGGGGGTAAATTCTGCAGGATTGTTTTACTTTTGGATCGTAATTTTTATCCTGCCAGCTTGTTATTCCAGGGCGGGATTTCAATGGCAGATTTATTTTCTCAATTTTCATTTCTTTGAATTCATTTAATATGTAATTTACAACCTCTTCATTTTCTTCAGGAGCATGAGTGCATGTTGAATAAATTAAAGTTCCTTTTGGCTTTAATATTTCCAAAGCCGCTTCAACAAGCGCTTTTTGCAATCTGGAGAGTGATTTTATTGCTTTTGGATTCCACATCAGCGCTGTTTTTGAAGAACTTCTCATAGTTCCCTCACCAGAACAAGGAGCATCAACAAGAATTCTGTCAAATAAAAACCTCCTGCGGGTTTTTGATCCAGCATCTAACAGCACTTTCTCATTGCCTCCGAATGATGCAGATGAAAAATCTTGCATATTCTTCAATCTTTTGCAGAGTGCTATTCCATCTTTTCTAGAAATAATTGCATTTGAGACTCCACATCTTTCCAAATTTGACGCAAGAATTTTTATTCTTCCAAGATTGACTTCATTTGCAATTATTGCTCCTGTGCTTTTTAATGAAGCAGCCATTTGTGTTGTTTTGCTTCCTGGTGCTGCGCATAAATCTAGAATTATTTCGTTTTCTTCAGGGTTTAAAGCAATTACTGAGAGCATACTTGCTAGTTCTTGTACATAATAGTATCCTAGTAAATGTTCAAGAGATCTTCCTAATTCTCCTGGTTCTAGGTTGATGAGTATTTTATTCCCACCCGCCAATCCATGATTGGACTCGCCTCGCTCGCTAATTGATATGCTATTAATAAGATAATCCTTTGATGTTGGTTTATCATTTCCAATCTCTTTATATTTTCCCTTGACTTTTTCATCAAATATTTTATCATCAAAATTTTTTTTAATATCAATCTTAATTCCTTTATTCATTAATTTTTTTTCAATTTCGTCTGCTTCTTCTTTAGTAACATACTTTCCTTCAATAATCATAACTTCTTGGAAATCTTTCCATGGCTGTGAAATTTTCCAATTTTTTTCTTCAAGCCTTTGTTTTAATTCTTTTGGAGAAATTTTTAGGGTGTTGCATCTTATTGAGTTTTGAAGAGGTTTATTCAAAATTTCTAAATATTCTTGAAAATCTTTGCCTGAAAGAAGTTTTTTTATTCTTTCAATGTATAATGGCTTTAGTTCTAGCTTTCTTTGTGTCATTATTAATTTAATATGGAAATCTTTATAAATTGTTTATTTTAATGTTATTTAATGGGACGGATTAAAAATAGTATGCTTACAGGATTGGCATTGTTGACTTTTTTAGGCTGTGAACAAAGACCTTTCAAAGTTAGAGGAACTTCTCCAATTTTATATGAAGATGCTGTTGTTAGAGAGGCAGTTTACTCACCTTCTAGACATGGTTCTGGTTCAGGGGGAGGACCAACTATAGATTTTGATGGAAATATTGGTTTTGCCTTTACTAGTGTAAGTGTTAATGTTCCAGAAAAATATGCTGTTGTTTTTGAGTGTCAGCATGGAAAATTTATTGTAGAAGGAACAGATGATGCCCATAAATCTTTGTGGAAAAGGATGAGTGAAGGAGATACAGTAAGAGTTAGCTATAAAGAAATTTATGAATCTGTTTGTGCGGATACTAACAAAGATGGTGCAATAGATACACTTTCAAGAGCATTAATTGATTATGATTTCTTAGATGCAAATAAAAAATAATTTTACTCCAAAAATAATAAAGATCCTATTAAAATTATTCCAATTATGAAGCAGATTAATTGAATTATTGATTTTTTTGCAGTTGATTCTTTATGCAATTCTGGTATTAAATCTGATCCTGCTATGTAAATAAATCCTCCAATTGCCAAAGGAGCTATTATTAGCGCTATGTTTTCTATACGACTGTTTAGCACGAGCGCAAGAATTCCTCCAAGAATTGCAACTATAGCTGATAAGAAATTCAGCAAGAGCGCTTTTGCCTTAGAAAACCCTCCGTGGATTAATATGCTGAAGTCTCCTATTTCTTGAGGTATCTCGTGAATCAAAACAGCAATTGTTGTTGCTATTCCTGCCGGAATGCTAAGGAGGTAGCCAGCTCCTATAATTAGTCCATCTAAAAAATTGTGTAAGCCGTCTCCTATAAGGTTCATTATTGCAAAAGGATGAACATGGTCTTTTGTTATTGGCATGTGGCAGTGCTGCCAGTGTATGAATTTTTCTATAGAAAAAAAAATTACAATTCCAACAAGAATTAGAAGCGCTGAATTTAATTTTAAGCCATCTTCAGAAATCTCTGGAAGCAGATGCAAGAATGCGTCAGCAAATAATGCCCCTGCAGAGAAGCTTATTAGATAAATTAGAATCTTCTTTAATTTTTCAGCTTTGATTGATAAGCTTATTATTCCCAAGAAAGAAACAATGCTTACCAGCAATACGCTTACTATTGTATATAGCCATGTGCTTAGCATTTCAAATCTTGGAAAAGAAGATATTTAACTTTTGGCATTTCCTTATTTTACAATATTTAGTTTTTTTCCTTTTTAATTTATTCTAAAGATTTATAAAACATATTTCCCTTTTCAGCATATGAAAAGTTTTGGTGATTTGTTCAGCGATTCATTAAAAGAATATTCTGGCAAGTTTACTCCTATCTTAAAATTGTTTCTGACTCTTTATGTAATACCTTCAATTTTGGTTGCCATAATTGTCGGGGTTATTTTTTTGACCTCTTCATTTTCTCTTCCAATGGATCAATTGCAGGATGACTTTACCGGATTTTCAGCTTTTGCAATGCTTAAAGGCGGCATTTCTCCTATTTTTATTGTCCTTCTAGTTTTGGTTTTTATAGTTTATATAACTGCAAGCATTCTTCTTAGCATCTCTTATATCCATTTAAGCCTCTCAAAAAGTAAAAATATCTCTCTTTCAGAATGCTTGAGAGTTTCAAAAGGGCTCTTTTGGAAATATCTTGGCCTGTGCATTGTGACGCTCTTGGCTTTAATAGGCCTTTTCATTCTTCTCATTATTCCTGGAATCATATTTATGGTATTCTGGATTTTTGCCTCTTATGCCCTCATAAATGAGAAGTTAGGAATCGTTGATTCTTTAAAGAAAAGCAAGTCTATTGTCAAAGGAAGATGGTGGAGGACTTTTGGATTCTTGATTTTATTGCTTTTGATAGTTGTTGCATTCTCATTTGTTATAGGGCTTCTTCCGTTTATAGGGAGCTTGATTTCGTCAATCATTGTCCAGCCATTTGCTGTTTTATTCCTTAAGAATTTTTATTTGGATATGAAGAAGAAGTAATTACTATTTTAATTATTTGGCAAAATTCTTCTTAATTGACTTCTGATCCTTTTTCTCATTTTTCTTTCACTGATTTCTCTTTTTGTTGTTAGAATATAACTTATTCCTTCTTTTGAATGGATTCTATTCATTTGATAATATCCTGAAAATGTATTTATGAAACTTGAAAGACCATTCATCTGTATGTTTGTAGATTTCCAGTTAGTTTCTTTTTTTATTTCATCTAGGCTGACAGATTCCCCTTTATGCTCTAATAAATATGATAATGCCTTTCCTCTGCCTCTTTCTTTCCTTAATTTTTGACTGCCTACAAGATAATATTCTTTTTCATTTCTTATATCTGGCTGGTTACTCATTTTTTATGAACTTTTTCTCTATTTAAAAATCTTCCTAAAAATTTTAAAAATCACTAAGTGAAGTTTGTTTTCTGCCATCTAGAATTTCTTTCACATTCATGTTAAAGACCTGAAAAATGTTTTCAATTGCAGGAAGAATTTGATGATTTAGATAATATTCTATGTCATACTCCCCTTTTTCATCTAAGAGTTTTACTTTATCTCTTATGAGCTTCTTTTTTTCTTTTGATTCTGCTATATAAAACTCAATCAGTGTTCCCGCATCTATTGGAATTTTTCTTTCCTCCATTTTTCTTGCCGCAATAACATGGGGAGTAATTGCCTTGTATTCATTTATTGGTTTTTTTAATTGCGTTCTTATTTTTATTTCTTCTTTAGAAATTTCCCTATTTTTTATTTTTATTATTATCTTTTTTATGTATTCCAGTGCTTTTTTTTCATTTCCTTCCTCTAAAACCTCTCGAATAATATTATTTTGAACTTGTCTTGCCAGCTGGCACCAATCTCTCCTAACTGTTTCAAACCCCCTTATTTTTAGTTTTCCATTTTCATCAATCAATGCGTATTTTTTCTTAGCCCCTATATCTCCTGTTCTTTTTGTCACCCAAATCCCTCTTTTGAAAAATCCTTCAAGTTCTAGCTCCATTATTCCCGGGAGTTCTTTGTTTAGTTTTTCTAGGAATTTTGACGCTTCTTGTTTTGAGTGTTTTTCCAGAAGAAGTGCCACGCTATCAGTGTCTGAATATATTACCTTATATTTTTCCTTGTTTATTTTATCAATTATTTTTTTAATAAATTCTCTGCTTATTGCTGTTGTTGCTGCGGATGCGTCCGCACAATGATATCTTGCTCTAAAAAAACCCTGATACCCGTATGATGCATTTGCAAGAAGCTTGAATGCATTGCTTCTTGCTTTCTTTACATTGTCAAATTTTTCTGTGAGTTCCTTTTTATATTGTTTTCTTTTTGCTATAATCTCTTTTAACATTTCTGGAAAGAATCCTAGTTTTTTTTCAAAATAGACTTTTTTGTTTCCAATATCTACTTCTAGAGAATCTTTTTCTTTTTTTTCCAGCTGTGTTGATTTTGATAAGTTAAAAGTTGCAATAATGCTTGGCCAGTAGCTTGTGAAGTCAAATAATGAAATATTTTCATATAATCCTGGCTTTGGCTCGAATACAAAAGCCCCTTCGTATTTTTCTCTATTTTTTCTTTGAGAAATTTCATCATATGTTGGCCTTTTCTCAGGGATTTCATTGAATTTTTCTAAGTTATGAATTATGAAGTCTTCAACATTTTTTGACATTCCATTTCTAGTTATATCAAAAACTGGCTCTTGCATAATTTTTGTGAATTCTAGTATGTCTGGCCAGAATTTTTCAAAAAGTCCGTATGTTAAAATAGAATCATGAAGATTGTACTCAAAGTATTTTATCCAATCTTTTCCTTCTATTGCAGAGGAATGTTTGAATTTGAAATCTTTTTTTGTGTCTCCTAAAAATTCTTTTGAAACTTCATTCAGAGATAATGTTTCAGATTGCATGTATTGGGAATATGCTGTTTGTATAAACTTTAGCAGGTCAATATGCACTATTCCATCTATTCTTCCAGTTGTCAAAGCTCCTTTGTGGAATCTTGGCTGGCTGTCATCTAAACCTAAAGAAAGTTTAATTTTGTGTTTGTCTGCCCTTGCTTTTAGGTATGGAAGATCAAATCCGTCAGAGAAGTATCCCACTAAAAAATCAGGAGATATTTTTTTTACATATTCTACAAATTTTTCAAGCATGTCTGCTTCATCTTTTGCATATTCTACATAATCTGGTTTTTCATTTGTTTTTTTCCAAGTTAAAACTTTTTTGAAATTTTCTGAAACCAGGGAGATCATTAAAACTTCTCCCTCCCCTATTTTAAATTCATCAGTTTCAATATCATAAGTCAGCACTTTTGGCCTGAATTCTTTGTCTTTAATTTCTTTGTGATCTTCAAGTTTTATGCAGATATCTACATCAAGCGCCGCGTCAATTCCACCGTATTCTGACGAGTTGTTTAGCACTTCTCCCTCTATTTCATACCAGTGCATTGGAATTAATTTTTTTTCTAAAATGTAGTGTGTTATAAAGCCCAAGTCATAACCTCGCCTTTTTGTTATTTCAGGCATCCCAATATGGCCTGCTACGTCATGCAGATCTTTATAATTTGTTGCGTATATTTTAAGGGCTTTTACTTTTTTTCCAAGAAAGTTTTTTTCATGGATTTCTACTTTTTCCACTTCTGTTTTTCTGCCTTTGGAGTCAAGCTTTATTTTTTCTATCTTTTTGATTGTTTTTTCTATTGTTTCTTTTTTTATTTTATCCTCTAAAATTGCCCAGAAATAAACTGGACAAGAATCGATTACACATATTCTTTTTCCAGAGCTGTTTCTACCTATTATTTTTATAAAGTTTTTACCTTGAAAGTCAAAGTAGTCGTAGTCTATGGGAATGAATTCTGTTTTCATTGCCATTAAAAGTGATTTTATTATTTAAAGATAAGGTTTACTAGTAAGATTTATAAACTACTTATCAGGAGTTATTTTATGGTGTTGGCTATAGAGCAAAAATATGAGGATAAGATGAAGCTCATGAATGAAGCTCTTTCTAGAGGGGACTGTGTCTCTTACTCTAAATTAGTTGACTTAAATGGCGCTAAAGATTATGATGATTTCGCATACAATCGGGGACTGGCGGAGAGGGATTATACAAAAAATGCTTCCTTAAAAAGAAAAAAGAAGATTTTAAGAGTTGATAGAGATTCTCGGCTTATAAAAGCCGTTGAGTATCCCAAAATGATTGATTTCT
The DNA here is from genome assembly GCA_038045985.1 of Nanobdellota archaeon. GTDB lineage: Archaea > Nanobdellota > Nanobdellia > Pacearchaeales > GW2011-AR1 > JBBSXA01. Next base: position 17,539 of record JBBSXA010000008.1, on the reverse strand, counting down.
TTGATCCCGAGAATCATATTGAAGATAAAGTAAATATTTTAAAAAATGTTTTAAACTATAAGGGTTTAAGAGTTGCTTCTGGCAGGGAAGGGTTTCTTTCAATTGATGAATGCAAGCCTGAAAGGATAAATTCAGTTCTTAGAGATCATTACAATATTGCTAAAAATAGACAGAGATAACCTTTTATATTTCTTAACACTGTGTTTCTCATGGGTTTAAATATTAGAGACATCATTCCTAGGAAAGAGCTTGATATGAATGATCTTAAAGGAAAGATCATTTGTGTTGATGCTTTTAATACTCTTTATCAATTTCTTTCTACTATAAGGCAGCCAGATGGAACTCCTTTAATGGACTTTAAAAAAAGAATTACCAGCCATCTTTCAGGCTTATTTTATAGAAATATAAATTTAATTTCTGATGGGATCAAGCTAGTTTATGCTTTTGACGGTGAACCGCCTGATCTTAAATGGAAAACTCACGAGAAGCGTGGCGAGTCTAGGAATATTTCTAAAGATAGATATGAGAAGGCAAAAAGCGAAGAGGATTTTGAGAGCATGAAAAGGCATGCAGGTCAGCTTGTAAGGATTAATTCAGAGATGATTGAAGAGAGCAAAGAGCTTCTTGAAGCAATGGGAATCGCTGTTGTGCAGGCTCCTGGAGAGGGCGAAGCGGAGGCAGCTTATCTCGCAAGAGTTAAAGAGTCGGTTTATGCCAGTGCAAGCCAGGATTACGATAGCCTGCTTTTTGGCGCTCCAAAACTTATTCAGAATTTAACTCTGTCTAGAAAAAGAAAGACTGTCTCAGGCTGGATTGAGATAAAACCAGAGATGATAGAACTTGAAAAAGTTTTTAATGTTTTAGAAATTAATTTAGATCAGCTTATCTGTCTTGGAATTTTAGCAGGGACTGACTACAACCCTAGAGGAATTCCAGGAATCGGCCAGAAAAAAGCCCTTGATATTGTAAAAAAATTCAAGCAGCCTGTTTTGATTTTTGAAAGTGTCGGAGAGCAGATGCTAAATCTCAAGAGCGAAGATAGATTTGATTGGCAGGAAATTTTTCATTTATTCAAAAAGCCTGCAGTCAAGGATTTTCAGTTTAGGTTTGGAAAAGTTGATGAAAAAAAAATAAAAGAGATTTTAGTTGAGAGGCATGATTTTTCAGAGGAAAGGGTTGAGAAGCAGCTTGAAAAATTAAGAGATGTTGCGGAGAAGAACAAACAAAAAAATTTAGGAAAATGGTTCTAAATTTTGCGATAACCTAGAAGGTAATCTGAAGAGCTTGATAAGTGGTTTTGATGCTCTGTTAAGACATATGTCTTATTTAGTTTAAGACAATTGACTTAAATTTGATAGAAAAATTTATAAAGACATGTGTCTTAATTATGCCGAGATAGGTGTCTTAAATATGGTGGAAAAAAATAATGATATTATTAAAGAGGTTTTGGATGAAATTGAATCTTCTTTGAAGGATTCAAAAGGCATTGTTTTTCATCAAAGAAGGTTAGCCTTTTCATTATCTTTGGGAACCGTAACTTTAATTGAAAGTTACCTGGATGGAATAAACGTGCTAAAACCTGGTGCAAAGATAAATCATTTATGGCTAAAAAAGAAAAAACAAAATGTTAAAGAATTAATATCCCAACAGATAACTTGCCCAATTAATTCTATAAGAAATATTGATAAATTTTTAGATATTGCTTATAATTTAGAGAGAGAAAGAAATGAACTTGCTTATGGGAAACTTGTTTCTGAATCTATATTAAGGGAAAAAATAAATTTGTTTCTTAGTTTGAAAAAGGAAATTGAAAATGCTTAAATCTTATTCTAGTTATTTTAGTTCATATCTTTTATATAATCTTAAAGGTTTGGATAATATTATCAGGATAATTTTATTCGGTTCTGTAGCAAAGGAAGAAAATAATAAAGAAAGCGATGTGGACATCTTTATTGAGATAAAAAAGAAAAGTAAAATTTTTGTAGACAGGATAGAAAAGATTACAGAAGATTTTTATAAGAGCAGAGAAGCATTAATCTTTAAGAGTAATGGCGTTGATAATAAGATTAATGTAATTGTTGGAAAGTTAGAAGAATGGGATGATCTTAAGAAGAGTATAGACAGCACAGGTATAGTGCTTTATGGGAGATATGTCTCTTCTGGATTTAAAGCTGGTGGTAAAAAATATTCATTATTCTTTTGGAACAAAATTGGAAAAAATAGGGGGGCATTTTTGAATAAAATTTATGGATTTAATTCAAAAGGAAAAAAGTATAAAGGATTTTTTGAAATTTTTGGCGGGAAAAAACTTGGAAAAAGCAGTATTATGGTCCCTATTGAACATAAAAATGAAATTTTAAAATTGTTGAAACATTACCAAGTTAGCGCGAAGATAATTGAAGTTTATGTTTGAGTTTTTTAGAAACAAAAGGGTTTAATAGGTGGTTTTAGATTTTGTTAATCCATTTCAAACAATTGCTTTATTTTGCTATCAATTTCTTTTTTAACTTCTTCATCTTTTATAGTTCCTATTTTATTAACTATGAGACTTTCATGCAACGTGAAAATCATATCTATATAAATATATGAATTAAATCTAATATTACCTTCACAAGATTTTTTGCGTAAAAAAATTTCATATTTCTGCATGTTTCTTTTCTTTGTTGTTATTTGGCATAAAATGGTATTTTCGCCTTCTAGAGGCATTACGACTAAAGCAGGTCTTATTTTACTTTCTTTTAGATTGGAGAATGGAAAATTAACCAGAATTATGTCATATTTTTTGAATCTCATTTTTGAAGATAAGAAAACGCTTCTTCATCCTCTTTGGATAGCCATGTTTCAGACAATGATTTTTCTGATAAAATAGCTGTTTCTGGAAGGTTTTTTTTCAAGATTATTTCATCATTGTTTCTAATTATTATTAATCTTTCTCCTTCCTTGATATCTTTTCTCATTTCAAGAGGTATGACCACTTGCCCTCTTGAGCTCATTTTAGTTGTGTCTATTTGCATAAATAAGATTAATCTTATTTCTATTTAAATGTTTTTGTTTAGATAAATTTCATTGGCTTAATATTTTCTCCGTCAGCTTCCAAACAGACTTCTATAGCCTCTCTTATTCTTTCTAGGACTTGCGGTATTGTTTTTCCTTGAGTATGGCATCCTTGTATTTCAGGCACGCTTGCTACATACCAGCCATCCTCATATTTTTCAATTATGACGTTAAATTCTACCATATTAGAACAGAGTTAATGCGACTTAACAAGTTTTTGTTTGGAGTTTTTTGGAAATAAAAGCGTTGAATAAGTAGTTCTAAAACTTTAAAAAAACAGTTTCTTAGTATTCTTATGACAAATAATTTATTTAAATTAAGTGGACATCATTTACATCCTCCTTCTGCAGTTAATCTGAGTGAAGTTGGCAAATTTGATTCTGTCCAAATAGTTGATAGTTTTGATAGTTTTTGCGATAAAACTTGTAATAGAGGTTGTGAGTATAAATTTACAACTTATGGCCAAAAAATGTCTAAAGCAGATAGAGCGATTGCAGAGCATTATTGTTTTGAAATTGGCAGAACTTATTCTATTGCAGAATTCATGAATCTATTTAGTGCTATAACTGAAAATAGGGCAATGGCAGGAAGCAGGTTAAATGCAGAATTTTTTGGGGTTGTTTGATATAGGAATCTAAATGTTACTATATAGGAGTAACAAATAGAAAGATTTAAATACTTGATTTTTATCTAAATTTTATGGAAAATAAAGGTAGAAAGCCGGATGCACTGAAGACATCAGAGTATTTATACAGAATTCTATCTGATGCTCAAAACGGCGCAAAAAATAGTGAGGAATTTGCTAGACTTGTCTCTGGAATCATGCATGAGTATTATGGTGTTGGTTCTAATGATTCAACTTTTGGAATGGTCAAAGAAACCCCAAAACAATCAACTCCCAAAATAAATTCTTTGGAAGAGTCAGTTAGAACTTCCGAGTCACCAACTCATGGAAGCCAACTTTTTACTGGAAAAAACGCAAAACAAGTATTAGAGGATACTTTTAGTAGAGATGATTCACCTTTGATTAGAGAACCACTTCCCTCAGAAATTGAAACTCTCTTAGGCAGTTATAATGCTATGTGCCCAAATGTAAAAGGCAAATATGATTGGAATGATTGGTTAAAAACTAACAACTTAGAAAATTACACTATTCCGTCTCGAAATCATTCTGCATCTGCAACATATAGATCACATAATGATATAGAATTAGAAAAAGGCGACCAAGGTTTGTTTACTATCAGAGAAGAAAACGGAAAAGGATATGTTTTTGTTAATCCTATTGTAGCTCTCGAACAAGCAAAAGTGATAGAGTATGTGTATGATTTTACTGGTAAAGGTCCTAGTGCTGAAGAAGGTAGAATAGCACAACGTATAGTAAATATGACCTTTCCAGCAACCGTAAGTATAAACTTTAACAAACCCTACATTTTAACAAAAAAAGGACTACTCGAAGTAGAACCTTTAAAAAAGTAAATCCTTTTATTTAATTACAAACTAATTCCCTGATTTCTTGCCATTTGCTCGATTCTCTTGATTTCTTCAATGCATTTGTGCCTGTAATCTCCGTCAGGAGTCCCTAATGGAGGAATTTTGCCATTGTTTCTTTTCATTATTGTTTTTACTTCATTGACATAGAATCTGTAATTTTCCCTAAGCTCTGCTATAAAATTTTGTTTTCTCTTGTCTTGAACCTCTCTTGTTTCTATTTGTGTTTTTTCCTGATAAGTAATTTGCTTAGCTATAGATTTATATTCATTTATTCTTCCGGAGATTTCTGTCGCAGCTTTGATGTCATGAGGGTGCTTGTCAGGATGATATTCTATTTGCAATATATTCAATCGCCTATCTAAGTCTTCTTTTAATCTCTGCACGGCGTAAGGGTCATGAGTTTTTCTTATTCTTTCTATTATTCCTCTCACTTCCTGCTCTTTTTTTCTCCATAATTTAACATCATACTGCTCTTCTTTGTTCCATTGTTTATATTCAAGAAGTTTATGTTCTGCGATTTGGTATGCTTGCTGTGCAATACTGTAAACCTGCCTTGCTTCCTGCTGGATTCTAGGGTCTGGATCCTGCCGGGCGATATTATTTGCGTCTTGAACAACTCTCCTGGCAGTTTCTCCTGCTGCCTGCGCTTCTTCAGAATTTCTCGCATTCCTTGCTCTTTCAAGCGATTCTCTTGCCTCGTTCAATTCTCTCTGCAGTCTTTGATTGTCTCCTTGGGATTTTCTCCACTTTCTATCTGCTTCTGCTTTTTCTCTTTCAGCCTCTGCTCTTTTATTTCTCTCGTCTTGATATTGGCTTTTGTAAGAATAATTTATTGGCTGTGTCGGTCTGTAATTACCATTTTTTACTTTTTTTTTTCGTTTGAAAAACCACCATATAATAAGCCATAAAACCATCAAAGCCAAGCCAATCATAAAGAGAGTCCCTGTTTCATAGACTAATTCTGTGAATAATGCTATTGCAATTAATACAGCGCCGATTATCCAAAGCGTGTGCAGTTTAAGTTTCCAGAACATAAAAATAAGAAGCATAACTATAATTATAGGAATTAAAACACTAAGAATATCTTCATTCAATCCAATATTGAAAAATAGGTTTTCAACATCAAAATTTGATTTGTAAATTCCATAAACAGCCAATAGGGAGATAAGCATAGCTGTTATTCCAGAAGCTGCCGCATTTGTTTCTCCTGTTGGTTTTTTAAAGAGCTTTGCTCTGCTAAGAGAAAGATTTATTATTAAAGTTAAGAGAAGAAATAAAGTTCCCAAAACAAGAGTCTCAGAGTCTATTGAATTAAATAAATTTCCTATGGACAAATTCCAGTTTCCGTATGCGCTTGCAAATCCAGTCATGGCTATTGCAAAAAATAAAGGCATCATCTCTTTTTTCATTTTTATTACAGGTAAAATGTTTTTTTAAACATTGTTATATTGACTTTAGAAAAGTTTAAATATATCAAAAAATAGTACAATTGTATGAAAAAAGTATACAATTTTCTTGGTCTAAAAGCTTTGAGCTTTTTTATTGATAATTCTTATGATGAGATTCATTTAAGAGAATTTTCTAGGAGATTAAAGATAAGTGTTAATAGCGCCCAGAGGTTTTTGGAAATGTTGCTGAGTGAGAATTTAATAAAGGAAAATAGAAAAGCAAATCTTAGATATTTCAAAGCTAATTTAGATTCTATTGCATTCAGGCATATTAAACTGGCTTTTTTTATAAAAAAAATTGAAGATTCAAGATTTCTTGATTTATTGCAAAAGAAATTTTCAAATGTTATGCTTTTTGGAAGCACAGCTGATGGAAGAGATGATAATAGTAGCGATATAGATTTGGTTTGTTTTGGAAAAGAAAGAATTGATTTTTCCATTTTTGAAAAAAAATTAGGCAGAGAAATCAATTCTCATTACTTCACTTTGGCAGAATGGAAAAAGCAAAAAGAAGAAAACAAGGCTTTTTATCAAGAGGTTGTTTCTGGAATAAACTTGGTGGGGGATGTTCCTGTTTTATAACTTTAATATGGAAATAGACGAACTTTTTAAGAAAAGACTTTTGAGAAAGATAAATTTTGATGTTGAAAAAGTAAATTCCAGTTTAAGAATTGCTGAATCAAAGATAGAAGAATCTAAAAAATTGTTTTCGTCAAATTTTTTCAGCAATGCTGTTTTGTCAGCTTATACTAGCATGTTTCATTCCGCTAGATCTTTGCTGTACAAAGAAGGAATACAGGAAAAAAGCCATTATGCCACCTATATTTATACAAGAGACAAATTTAAGGGCAAAATTTCAAAAAGTTTGGTCAATTCTTTTAATGTCTTGAGAGAAGAGAGGCATAAAATCCTTTATGGTTTTGTCGAGGATATTTCTAAGAAGGATGCAGAGAGTTATATTGCAGATGCTGAAAATTTTTTATTTGAAGTTAAAAAAATAATTGGAGAACTTAGCAAATGAGCAATTTTGACATTCTCGGAAATGTAGCTGTTGTTAAGTTCAGCAGAGAAACAAAGAATTTAGAAAAAAAGAATTTTGCAAAAAAACTCATGTCTAATCACAGAGGAGTGAAAACCGTCATGGAGAAAATTGGAAAATTCAAAGGCAGGCTCAGAAAACAAAGCCTGAAATATGTATTAGGGGAAAAGACAAGTGAAGCCTTGTACAGGGAAAATGACTGTGTTTTCAGATTTGATATAAAGAAAACTTACTTTTCTCCAAGGCTTAGCAATGAAAGAAGAGAAATCTCATCAATGGTAAAAAAAGGAGATGTTCTTGTAATGTTTGCAGGCGTCGCGCCTTTTTCCATTGTCATAGCAAGAAATTCCAAGGCTAGAGTTTTTTCAAATGAAATTAACAGGGAGGCTAATAAATACGGAAAGCTCAACGCTGAATTGAATAAAGTAAAAAACAAAGTTGTTTTTTTAGACGGTGATATAAAGAGGATTGCCTGGAAAATAAAGGAAAAATTCGACTACATAGTAATGCCAAGGCCTCAGCTTAAAGATTCTTTTTTGAAAGAGGCTTTTTCTTTGTCAAAAAAAGGGACGAGAATCTTTTACTATGATTTCTGCAGGATGGATGAAATTGATTTAATCGTTGATAAGATAAGAAATGAGGCCAAAAAATGCAGAAAGAAAATAAAAATTCTCAAAAAAAAGACTGCAGGGGAGATCGCGCCTTACAGGGCTAGAGTGAGGGTTGATTTTATGGTTTTATAAAAAATCTTCTACCCTTAAGATTAATCCTGATTTGTTCCCAACTTCTGCGTTTGTTTTGCAAATTACTCTTATTTTTTTGTCTTTACACTCTAATCTGTGACCTTCATTGTTATAAGGACATTTTCCTCTTGAGATTTCACATACAAATACATCCTGCTCTTCTTCATAGAATGCTTTTGCTGCTTGATATAATTCACATTTTGCCATTTTAGTTCTCAAGCATTTTTGTTTAAAAACCTTTCTAGATCTTCTTTTCAGCTTTAATAGCTGTTGGCGCTTCTCCGCCATGCCATGTAAATCTTGGTCTCACTCTCATTGGGTAAATTCTTTCAGAATTGTCATCTAGTATTATTGCAGAGCCTTTTAAATTTGGAAGATCATCCATGTATTGCTTTATGCTGCTTAGAAGGTATGATTGCATTATTTTGTTCAAAGCTTCCAAATCCTGGGATGATGTTACTTTGTGGCTTAAGACTATATCTGACTGAGTCATAACATCTCGGTGTATCTGGCCTGGCTGTTGAGTTGCTAAGACTAGAGAAATTCCTGGCTGTCTTCCTTCTCTTAACAGCTGAACTAAAGCGTCCGTTGCAGGAGTTTTCCCTTGTAATGGCAAAAATTCATGCGCTTCATCAACAAAAACCCAGACTAAAGGGTTTTCTTTCCTTTCTTCTCCAGACAAAAAACTAAGGCCTTTGTTTACAGAGTCTACTTCCTCAGATTTTCTCGATTCCATTCTTTGATTGAAAATTTTTCTTGATAAAAGGCTTATTACAAGGGCTCTTACATTAAAAGCTCCAACTGAATTATAGACGCTCAAATCTAAAACAGACGTTTTTCCAGCATTAATAAGATCTTTTACCTGAGTTGCTTCTGACTTTGAGGTTGCAAAAATTCCCCAAGTATCTGCTGCTTCAAATAATCCCGAAGCTGCATTTTTTATTTCAATAGAAGTTTTTTTGTCCTGTTCTATTTCCAATATTATGTCTTTGATAGTGAAGAAGTTTTTATTCAGCCTTGAAAGCGCTCTTTGAATAAGAACTGTCACCGGATTTATAAGGTCTAGGTTAAATGTTAATATCCAGTCCTCTGCTTTTAGTTCTGCTGTGTTTAGAGCAAATTTTTCATCAGCAGGTATTCCTTTCCCAACATAAGAATCATAATAACCGTATGGAACAAAAATTTTTACCGGCAGGTTTTCCGATTTTAAGCCCCATTCTCTCAACAAATCGCGGTCTTTTTCATTTTTGAATTTCATTGTCCAGTATATTCCCATTGTGTCAAATATTAAGGAAGCTATATTATCGCGGGCTTCTTTTGGAAGGTTGGACAGGCCTTCGGCGATGACGCCCAAGCTGTATGATTTTCCAGATCCCCTCTTACCAGCTACAAGGATTACGTGGCTTCTTGCAACATCAAGAAATATTTTATTGCTCAAAGAATTATACTGTCCCATCTTCACAAAACCCTTTCCAATGTAAACCAGACCTTTATCTGCAAAAGATTTTTTATCTTCATCACTCCTTCCTATAATTATGTCATATGGCATGAATTTTAAAAGAAAAAGTTGTTTATTAATTTATTGAGTATTTTGAAGCCAGTCTCTTAATTCAGTCTAATTTGGCATAAAAACTATTTTTTGGCATGCAAACCTTGAAACCTACCAAAATGTTTTTAAAAGGGACTTTCATAATGTTTTGATGGAAGATTCCAAGGAAGCTAGCGTGCCTGAAGATAAGAGGAAAACAATGACTGAGAAGTTCAGGGAAAATCCATGGGTTTTATCCACAGTAGTTCTTGCTGTAGTTACGTTAGTTCTTCTTATAAGCAATTTTTCAGGAGGCATGACTGGAGGTGCTATTGGCGTTGCTTCAAAAGCAGATGTTGAGCAGAAAGTTGTTGATTTTGTGAAATTGCAGACTGGCGAAACAGTTAATGTTGTCAGTTCTGAGATGAAGAATGGATTGTATGAAGTTGTTGTTTCTTTTCAAGGTCAGAACGTTCCTCTTTATGTGACTGCTGACGGACAGGCTTTAGTCCAGGGAGTTTTATCTTTTGATGAAATAAATCAGCTTTCTCAAGACCAGCAGGCAGTTGCTAATCAGGTTATTCCTGTAAGCGTTGACGATGATCCTGTAAAAGGAAATCCTGCTTCTAAGGTTACAATTGTTGAATTCAGTGATTTTGAATGCCCTTTCTGCAGAAAATTTTTCACAGAGACTTACCCTTCTATTATTAAGGATTATGTAAATACAGGAAAAGCAAAAATTGTTTTCAGAGACTTTCCATTAATAAGCATACATACTAAAGCTCAAAAAGCTTCAGAAGCCGCTCAATGCGCTTATGAACAAGGCAAGTTCTGGGAAATGCATGATAAGTTATTTGAAAATCAAAATTCTTTAGATGTAAGTGATCTTAAGAAATATGCTCAAGAGCTTAAGCTGGACACAGTAAAATTCAATGACTGCCTGGATTCTGGAAAAATGGCTTCGGAAGTCCAGAAAGATTCTGCCGATGGCCAAAGCTATGGAGTTACAGGAACTCCCGCATTCTTTATTAATGGAAGATTAATAAGCGGAGCGCAGCCATTCGCAAACTTCAAGAAGATAATTGATGAAGAGCTGGCAAAGGTTTCTGCTTGATTTTAAGTGCAATAATCCTTTTAAAGAGAACTTTTCTACCCTGATTATGAACGACGTTTCTTTATATGGGCCTCATGGAACGAAAATACCCTCTATTGAAGGACGAGTTAGCCATGTTAGTATTTATGATAATTATCCTGTAACTGAAGTTTGGCTTGATAATCAATCTGATGTTTATTCTTTGAATGCTGTTGTGGAAAGTTTTAGGCCTGGTGATAAAATTAAATTATATATCCCTAAGCCTGATAATCATCCTAAAGATGTGATTGCTTTTGAAATTTTTAAAGAGGATAGTGATGTAGCTTGGATGAGAAGAATCTTGCCTTCATTGGAAAAGCATCCAGATTACAAATTTGAATCAATGACTCTGTAAATACTCAATCTCCCCTTAATAATAATCCTTTTAAATTAGATTATAGGGCTTTAAATGTGGTTAGAGACAATGTAATAAAGATATATTATTATGTTTTAGACGAGTCTTTTGAAAAGGTTTATTAATTTGTTTTCTATTCTGTGTTCATGAAGAATGTTAAGATAGTTGTTTTTGTCCCCCCGAAATATTCAAAAAAAGTTCTGGAAGCAATTGGAAAAAGCGGCGGAGGAAATATAGGTAATTATTCTTATTGCAGTTTTTCTTCTGATGGGACAGGCAGATTTAAGCCAAATGACAAAGCAAATCCATTCATAGGAAAGCCTGGAAAATTAGAAGAGGTAAAAGAAGATAAAATTGAGTTCATCTGTCCAAAAAATAAGGCAAAATCAGTAATTAATTCTATAAAAGAAGTCCATCCTTATGAAGAAGTGGCTTTGGATGTCTATCCTTTATTGGATGAAGATGAGTTATAGCCTCTAAGAAATAATCATCTGAACTTTTTTGTTGACCATTCTTCTAAATTTTCCTCTTCAATCACATAGTTATTTGGCGTAAAATGTTTCTCTATTCTGTTTTTTGATTTATCAATAGTTCTCCAATATTTACTGAAGACATCCTCTGTTTTATCCTCTTCTGGATTTATCGATTCTTTTGCTTCAATCTCTTTTAATGCCTGGTCCAGTCCATCTGGACTTGAAATCAGTGAAAGAGGTATATTCGATTCTGTCATTCTATTCACAAGATTAATAATTAACTCTTTATTTCTGAAAAATTCAGAGTCATTAATCTTCTTCTCTCTTAAATCAATTCTTGCAAGTGAAACCTGGTAGCTTAAAAATCTGCTCCCATAGCTTTTTTCTTTAATCTGATTATAAGATCTCCCTGTTAGAGGGTTAATGCAATTCATTCCTTCGTTATAGGCAGTAACTCTAGGGTTTTCACTTTCAAGTATTGCTCTTCTGTTTTCTGCATCACTTGTTAATTTGACCATCTTGATACGCGTTTTTTGAACTTTATAAATCCTTCTATTTGTAACTACTATAAAGATATTACTTCATCAAATACTCAATTTCTTCCTCGTTGAGCTTGAGCTCTTTCTGAATTGAGATATTGCTTTTTATTATCTGGCTTATTATTGGAAATTCATGCAAAGCCCTTTTTACTCCAACATGAACAACTTTGGCATATTTCTGCGCTATTGATTTCTTTTTTGCTGTTCTTTGATTGTGAAGCCATATTTTTAAAATCCTTTCAGGCTTTTTGTAGCTAGTGAATCCTGTTTTGGCATCTTTTTTTGAAGCAGATATTCCATAGCTAAGAAAGATATTTTCATAAACCATAAAACGCCAATACTGTTGTTTGTAAATTCTCCCTTTAAATATATCAACTTTGCTTAAACTTTCATAAGCTTTTGCCAACTCAACTCCTTTATACTCTAAAGGAATATTTTCTTCTACCCACAAAATTATCTCATCTAGAGGCATTTTAACACTTTCATAAATTTGCAAAGTTTCTGCAGTTGGTTTTCCTTTGAACACCAATCTAAGAGCGTTGAAAATATCATTTTCTTTGTTTCTTTCATCACCTTCAATAGAGCCTGGGTCTTTTACGTGAGAAATTGCCTGAAGGTCATTTATTGAAGCTCTTAAATCGCCTTTTGCTTTAAGCGAGATTCTTGTGAGCAAATCTTCCGGAAAATTAAGCTTTTCTTTTATAGATATCTTTGCGAGAATATCTTTTATTGTTTTGTAGTCAATTTCTTTTAATTTAACAAGCTCCGATTTGGTCCTTAAAGTGTTAAATTTTCTGTCCCATATGTCATTGGCAGTTATTATCATAGGATACGGAGAAACTTCAATCAAAGAGAGAAGCTCCGGCAAACCCCCAAAATCAAATTTTGATATTCCATCCACTTCATCAACAAGGATTATTTTTCCTTCTTTTAAAAGAGACCTTTGCTCTATTGCCGGCTTCAGTATCTCCCTTAATTTGTTTTTATCCCTTAAATCTGAAGCGTTTAATTCAAATATTTCTGCTCCGCTTTCTTTTGCTGCAACATGCGCGAGCGTCGTTTTCCCAGTTCCAGGAGGCCCGTGAAGAATTACTGCTTTTTTAGGAATTTTCTTTTTTATTAACGGAGCTAGATATCTTGAAGCTGATTTCTCCCCTCTTTCAAGATAAAAATCAAGAAGCTCTTTTATTTTTTGAACGGCTACATCTTGGCCTTTGACTTCTGCAAAATATTGAGGCCTGTATTTTTCTGTCCAGTTCTGAGGCTTTATTTTTTCAATTGTTTCTTCTGTCATTTTTAGATTTAAGCATATTGTGATAAAATCTCGTTTGCTTTTATTCCATAATCTTTTAGGTCATAGCAACTTTTGTAAAAATTAACTGCTATAACAAACTCTGTTCTTAGCTCTCTATCTTTTGCCTCAGAAACTTCTAATCTAACCAAAATGTCATCCAGATATCTTTTCACTTTCTCCTCTTCCATTAGAATCATCTTATTTATCCTGACCTAAGCCTGCCAGCACAAAACTAGCTAAAAGAGATTGCAGCTGTATAAAAGGATCAGAGCCTTCAACAATCCTGAATTCTATTTCTCCTGTTTTTTCTGTCAACCTTACTTTCAAGTCTGGCTCTACCGGGAGATTCCAAATTTCTTTCTGGACAGCTTTAATGACGTCCTGGCCAGAAATGCTTTCTTTCAGCATCACATCAAGCAGTTTTTCTCTTGATTTTTGGAAGTCGCCAGAAAGCGCGTAATCTAAAACAATTTTTATGTCCTTTGGCTTTGCATTTGAAAGAATTGTTGAAACTAATTCATGATTTATCATTGGAGATATGGCTGCTGTTGACTGAAGAATATTTGTGGCTTTTCTGCAGTCACCTTCGCTTCCTTCATACATTAATTCCATTGCTTCTGGTGTTATTGTAAGTTTTTCTCCCTCAGAAATTCTTGCGAGATATTTTCCTATTTCCTTTTGCTCTATAAGCTTAAATCTGAAAATAGCGCATCTTGACTGGATTGGGTCTATTATTTTGCTTGAATAGTTGCATGACAGTATAAACCTGCATGTGCCCGAATAATTTTCCATTGTTCTTCTCAATGCCTGCTGGGCTTCCGGTGTCAAAGCGTCAGCTTCATCCAAAAAAATAACTTTGAAAGAGACATTTCCTATGGATTTTGTTCTGGCAAAATTCTTTACTTTCTCTCTTACTACATTTATTCCTCTTTCATCAGAGGCATTCAATTCCAGGTAGTTTTCGTGCCAGTTTTCTTTGAAAAGGGTTTTTACAACTATTAAGGCCATTGTTGACTTGCCGGTTCCTGCGGGCCCTGCAAACAAAAGATGAGGTATATTAAGAGAATTTGTAAGAGATTCTACTCTTTTTACTATGTCACTTTGACCCACAATGTCTAAAAATTTTGCCGGTCTGTATTTTTCTGTCCAGATTTCTGAAGTCATTTTTCCCTCTAAAGAATATCATTGAGATTCCTTATAAAGATTATTGTTATTTGGAGCGTAGAAAAGTCTTAATTACTTGCTTCTAGAACGTTTTAGCTTACGCTTGTGCTTTTCCTTTCGCAGCTTCTTGCGCTGCCACTTCCAGCGCATCTGCCCTTTTTTTTTCCACCTTCGTGATGAGCGTTTCATAGAAACTAAATCAAAAGTTAGTTTAAAAAGATTTTGTAAAGTATAAGGAAGGTTTAAAAATGGTTTTTTCTTGGAAACTTGACAATGTTTGAATTAGCTGGCAATTTTGAAAATAATGATGTTAAAGAAGCTGTTTTAGAGCCTGGAGAAATCCTAATTTATGATAAAGAAACAGGTTTTGGTTTAGGGTTCAAGTACTGCGCTATTCTTCAAGATAAGGAATGTTACTCTCAATGGCTTCCTATGGAATTAGATTCCTCCAGTTTTTTATCCCAGCTCTATGGGTTAAAAAAAGAGCTGAAAAAAGAAGTGGTTAAAATTGGCTTGGATAGTGTAGATGCCATAAGATACTGCCAGGAAATGAATAATGGAGTTGCTTGGGGAATTTGATTAAGCCTGAGGCATCAGTTCCAATTTGTAATATTCTTTGAATGAAAGTATTTCTATATCTCTAACTTGAAATTTTGTCTTTAATTCTTCTAAAAGCTTTAGGAGTTCTTTTCTGTTATGAATTTCTATGTCCAACTCGTAATCATAATCGTTGTTTGTAATATCGTAGTAGATTACATTTGGATTAGAGTTTGCAAATTCTAGAAGGTATTTCTTTTCTGGAACTTTGTTTAAATGAATATTCACTTTGAAATATTCTACTCCTAGTTTTTCATAACCAAGATTTGTTCTGTAGCTTTGTATTATTTTGTTTTTTTCAAGACGTTTTATTCTAAATGCAACTGTTCTCTCGGGTGTTTTTAATTTTTCTGCAATATTAATTAGGGGCATTCTTGCGTTCTTGCTCAGTGTTCTTAGAATTTCTAAATCAAGTTTGTCATGTTCGATTATTTTGTTTGAGCCTATGAAATCATACTCTTCAAGCTCCTTGCTTTCAACGAGGTATTTTCTCCTGAAGTTGTAAGCACTTGTGAAAACATCAACTCTTTCATTCCAGAAGTACTCTCTGAATTTATGTTTGAAATCATGCCAAAACTCTTCAAATTCGTAACTGTCTTTTATCCATATCATAAATCCAAAATCATAGACTGCTTCAATTTTTGAGACTACTCCTACTCTTGGTTCTTTTACAAGCCAGTCAAAAACCTCTTTTTCTTTTTCGGGAGTTGTGTTGAAGAATTTAGCATAGCATCTGAATGAATAATATCCCAGCTTAGAATTGTCTATTACTGCATAATAGCTTAGAATAACTTTTTCTTGCTCCAGTCTTTTTATCTTGTAGTTAACAGTGTTCTTATTGAGTTTTATCTTCTTTCCTATTTCTGAATTGCTCTGTCTTGCATCCTTATCAAGCTCGTAAAGTATCTTTCTGTCTTTAAGGTCTAATTTAACGATTTCTGTCATTTTAGTATAGAATTGTGTTGTAATACTTAAATCTTGCGTTTTGACTAAAAAATAGCTCAAAATCTTAATATAGTTGTATGACTATTCTATAGTAACAAAAACAAAAAGATTCGAGTTACTCGAATCACACAAAATAAATAACACGGAGAAAAAACAAAATGACAAACGAAAAAACTCAATGTTATGAGTTAGTTAGAAATAAAGGGAAAATTTGCGGATATACTGGGAAGCCTTGTGTTGCATATGGTGAGGGTTTATTTAATAAGGAATTTGATGAGAAAAGAATGAAAAATTGTCCTCTTTATCACTCTGGTAATTGGAACCTTTTTGATGGTTATTCAGATTTGACATCTGCATTTAGGGAAAATCCTGAAGGGCATAGATCTTTGTTAAGAGATGTAGTTGGTTCTTCAATTGGTGCAATGCGTTTAAATAAAGAGCAGAATGAAGAAACTCAAAATATTTTTTTATCACTCCCAAGAAACATTAGAGACTTAATTCATGAAGGGATAGAGAGAACACGACAGATATAAGTTAGGTGATTAGGAATAATTGCCTAATTTTCTCTTTTTACTTCTCACAGCAACCGATAACTTTAAATATCAGTTGATACTATAAAATATCATATGATAATTAAGAATTACAAAGATAAAATCAAAGAATATTTTATGGATAATCCCACTGCCAGGAAAAGATTCAGGGAAATGGAAAGAGAGCTTAAAATGCCTTTGCCGTCCGTAATAAGGTATATTAAAGAGCTAGTTAAAGAAGAGATTTTAAAGAAAGAAGAGGTCGGAAAAGTTGTCTTTTATTCTGCCAATAGAGGCAGTGAGAACTTTGTACTTGAAAAAAAACTTCACAATATTAGGTTAATATACAATTCAGGGCTTTTGAGTTATTTAAGAGAAGAATTAAGCAATCCCACAATAGTCCTTTTTGGCTCTTATTCAAAAGGGGAGGATACTGAAGATAGTGATATTGATATATATGTAGAGACACCCTCAAAAAAACAAATTAACCTTGATAAATTTAAGAAAGTGCTGAAAAGGGAGATACAAATATTTCAGTATAAAGATATAAATGAAATTAAAAACAATAATCTTTCAAACAACATTATAAATGGAATAACTCTTAATAATTATATAGAGGTTTTCAAATGAAAAAAATCAAAGATTTTCAAAAATTTGTTTTTCAGGAGAAATCAAATGAAAGAAGCTAGTTGGGAGGACTGTTTAAAAAACAATGCTTCCAAAAAAGTCACTCCTGATATGAAAAGAGCTGAATCATTAATAGAAACAGCAAAAGCCAGAACAAAATTGATAAAAAATATTAATCAGGAAAATTGCAATTTTGTTTTTGAAGATTATTACACTTCTTTATTGGAAATATTGCAGTCTATGACTTTCAAAAAAGGCTATAATGTGCTAAATCATGTCTGCCTAGGTCTTTTCTTGAAAGATATTCTAAAAAGGGAAGATTTGTTTCTTTTGTTTAGTGATTTGAGATATAAGAGAAACTCTCTTACATACTACGGAAATAGGATGGATTTTGAAACAGCAAGACAGGCAATAGAAAAATGTAAAAAGGCGATTAATGAATTGGGACTTCTTGCTTAATTTTTAACAATCTTCTTAATATCTTCAACGCATTTTGGATTTAGCAAAGTCATTAGTCCCTGCGACGGCTCTGTTGAAAAAGTCCCAAGGTAAAAGTTAATCTACCTTGGAACAATGTTAA
>JBBSXA010000007.1:0-13431 GCA_038045985.1 Nanobdellota archaeon | reverse complement strand
CAAAATCCCAACATTTAAAAAGGGTTTTTTGCTTTCATATCTAGTAAAATATTTTGACATCTCTTAAAAATTAATGGATTGTTGACTTGTTTTTTGAAATAAATAAACGGAGAATAAATAAAATGAAAGGAAATGTAAAGTTTTTCAACAATATGAAAGAATTTGGATTTATATCTGGCGAAGACAGCAAAGAATACTTTGTCCATAAGAGCGGATTAAAAGGAAGTATAGCTCTTAACGAAGGCGATTCTGTTAGTTTTGATGTTGAACAAGGCGATAGAGGCCCTAAAGCAATTAATGTAAGCAAAGAGTAATTTTTAAGCAGTATTATTTTTCTGAAAGTATTATTGTCTTCTTAGCCTAGTTGTGGGTGTACCCACTACAATTGTATTAATATAATGTAGAGGGTAAGATTTATATACTCTGATTTCTTAAGAAAATAATGGTTTACATTTATAAGAAAGTAATAGGAAATAAAAGTTATTATTATCTTAGAGTATCTGAAAGAAGAGGGAGTAAAGTAATATCTAAAGATATAGCTTATTTAGGGAGCACCATAGAAGAAGTGAGAAAAAAAATTGATAAATTGCCTAAATATAAAGAACAGATTAGAAAAGCGTACAAAACAATCCATTCTTTTTTAGAATCCAATCACTTTCTTGAAAAGGCTAGAAAATTAAAATCAAAAAAAGATAATTTTCTTAGAGACAAAACTGACGAAGTAGAAGCATGTAAATTGCATTACAGCACAGTTTTCAATAAATTGGATGAATTAACCAAAAGAGAAATATTGAAAACTTATGTTATAGAATTTGCTTATAACACCGCTTCTATAGAAGGGAACACTATAAATCTTGAGGAAGCCAGGAATTTATTGAATGAGGGAATAACTCCAAAGGACAAGACATTAAGAGAAGTCTATGATTTGCAAAATACTGAAAGAGTATTCTTTGAATTGCTAAATAATAAATTAAATGATAAGCTTAACCATGAATTAGTTGCTGAAATACATGATAAATTGCTTGAAAATATTGATAATAGAAAAGGGTATAGAACAACAGATATTAGGGTTGTAAGGAGCAATTTTGATGCTTCACTGGGAAAATATGTGATAGTAGATATGGATTTATTATTGAAGTGGTTTAATGAAAATAAGGGAAAATTACACCCTCTCGTTTTGGCGATTGTTTTTCATCATAAATTTGAGAAGATACATCCATTTATGGACGGAAATGGAAGAGCTGGAAGGATGATTATGAATTTTATTTTAATGAAAAATAGCTTTCCTCCTACGATAATTCATAAGAAAACTAGAACAGAATATCTTGAAGCTATGCGTGAGGCAGATGAAAGTGGCCTCTGGAAAATTGATGAAAAATATAAAGATTTAATTGATTACGGAATTGATGAGTTTATTGAAACTTACTGGAATATTTTTCTTTAGAATTTGGACTTTTGTAAAATGCAAAAATATCTAAACTATAGTAGTTATAGGATAAAATGGAAACATCAACAATTCAGCTGAGCAAAGAAATGAAGAAAAAGATTGCTTCTTTCGGCTTAAAAGGAGAAAGCTATGACGATATTCTTAAAAGGATTTATTCTATGGCAGTTAAGGAGCAGTTAAGGCAGTTTTTATTTTCATCAGAGAACACTATTTCTATAGAAGAGGCTAGAAAAGAGCTGGACAAAAAATGGCCAAGGTGAGCATTTCTGAGAGTTTAAAGAAAGTTCTTGAATTTTTATGCTCATGAAACCATGTTTTTCTTCCTCAACATCTTCGCAAGAAGGTAAATTAGGAGCGCCATGATAAAAACTCCATGAATAAAATAAACAAGCCTAGTAGGTATCTCTAAAGTTGAAAGGATAAAAAGTGACAGCATATACAATATTGCAAGGGGCATAAAAAAATTGAAAAAAAAGTGGATGAGATTTTTTATTTTTTTATTTTCTCATAAAAGAAAACCATTAAGCAAGAGAGGAGATATGAAAGCGTTAAAGTGAATAGCAAAGGAGTAGCTGACAATCCTCTACTACATCCGCATGGATACCTTATTTTACCTTCTGGATCAATTCTACAGCCAGCAATGCAGCCACTATTGTCAAACACATACGGCAAAAACAATAAGAGAATGTATATTAGCACTATTGCTATAGCTATTCTAACTTTCAAACTTGTTGGCTTAAAAAATTTTTTAAGTTTCATTTTCATTCCGTGTATTTATAAAAAGAAATATCATCACATTTCGAAATACTTTTATTATTTTGTTTAATTGTATAAGTGTTCCCCAAACAGGAAATTGTGTGCACATCTATTGAAAAATTATCTGAAGTATACTTATTTTCTATGGTACATCCGCAAACTCTGCAAGCGCCACATGTTACACAAGTGCTGCCTGAAGTTCTCCAAACAATTTCCAGCAATTGAGACTCAATCTCACTTGACATATTAGAGCAGTTAAAATCGCCTACCTTAACTCTAGCTCCTTCAGGAGGATTTATGATTTTAGAGTTATTTTCTAAAAGTTCAATGATTTCAGAAGAAACTTTATTTTCTAATTTTTCTTTTTTTAACTCACTAAACATAACTGCATTAGCAATGAAAAGGGCTGCGATTCCTATACCAATTATGAAGAATAGTCTTGTCTTGTTTAGCATATTATTTAAAAGCATATTAGAGATATAAATTTTACTAATATTTCAGAAGTTGTAGTATTCTACCCGTAAGCTTTATTAAACTATACGGCTTATTCTTGCTATGAAAGAGGCCAGAAAAAAACCTAGAGGCGAGATTGATTTGCTTGAGCACAAGTATCTCCCGGAATTTGTTTATGGGGGAATAGATGGCGCTGTGACAACATTTGCAGTTGTTTCTGGTGCAATAGGGGCGTCATTGAATCCTGTAATTGTTCTAATTTTGGGTTTTGCAAATCTTATTGGAGATGGCTTTTCTATGTCTATTTCAAATTACTTATCCACCAAATCTGAAAGAGAACTCCATCCAAAACACAGATTTAGCTTTGGAAAGCCTCCGGTAAAAACAGCGCTTGCAACTTTCCTGTCTTTTTTTATTATTGGTTTTATTCCTTTATTTTCTTTTGTTCTTGCTGCGATTTTTAAAAACAATTATTTGATTTCAAGCCAGTTTGCATTATCTTTTGTGCTAACGGGAGTTGCATTGTGTGTTGTTGGTTTTTTTAAGGGAAGAATTGTTGGAAAACATCCTTTAAAATCATCAATTGAGACGCTTATTATTGGTGGAGTTGCAGCAGCGTTGGCGTTCATGGCTGGTTATTTAGTGAAGAGTTTTTTGGCTTAGAAAACATTTTTATAACTAGTCTTCATAAATTAGCAATGGTTGATATTGCTTTAGCTTTCTTTAATGAACTAGGACTTTTAGGAGTTTTTATTGTGACTTTTCTTTCGTATTCTATCATTCCTTTTCCTTCAGAGTTTTCCATTGTTGCCGCCTCATGGTTTTTCAAGTCTGGCTATGTTCTGCTTTTTGCTTTAGCTGGCAGCATTCTTGGTTCTTTATCTAGTTATTATATTGGGTATAAAGGAATTAGGCGTTTTTTCCCAAAGAAGGGATCAAAGGCTTTAGGAAAAGTGGAGAAGATTGTTGATAAATACGGGCCTTTAAGCCTTTTTTTGTTTGGTTGGCTGCCTTTTATAGGAGACCCTTTGATCATTATTGCAGGGAGTTTGAGAATGAATTTTTGGAAGTTTTTAGTTTATTCTACTCTTGCCAGGGCTATTTACTTTATCATTGTCATATGGTTTGGAGTGAGTCTGGGGAGCTTGTTTTAGAAGGATTTGTGACTTTTAATTTACTTTATAGTAGTGACAAATAGAAAGATTTAAATAAGCTTGAATTTTGGGTATTTTATGGCAACTTTAGATGAATTTCCTGAAGTTATTGAAAGAGCAAGATACGGTTTTAGAGGGACTGATAGAGGATTCTATGCTTTAAGGTTAAAGGGAGCAGAACTTGCTGGAGAAAATGGATTTTATAAAGCATCCGAAAAGAGTTTAACTTTTTTTTCTTTATCTCCTGTTGTTGCTTTAGGATATGCTCTTACAGCAGGGGAGAAAGCTGAAAAGCAAAAGGACTCATTTGAAAGATGGGGTGTGAAGAGTTATGGCCCAATAGTCCAGTTAATAGACTTAAAAAATTATAAGAATAGGATAAGACCTGGATGTGAGTGGGGAAATTTGTTTGAAGGGGAAGTAGTTGGTGACATAAATGTTAGTGATATTAAAATTATGGGTGAGCAAGATGTTGATAATCTTGAGGTATATCTAAGAGAAATGAATTCTGAGAGATTTCTTTTGAGTTCAAGTGAAAGATTTTTGGAGAATATTAAAAAATACTACAGAAGGAATGGAGATTCATTATTTAGAAATTAAAATGAGAAAAAGCTTTTATTATTTCTTGGGGATTTTTGCAGTTTTGATAGTTGTTGCTCTGGCTTTGTTTTTTTCAGCAGGAGGCATAACTGGCCTTGCAGTAACAGGGCATGGTGTTGTTTCTGTCAGCGATATTGAATCCAAGCAGGTTTCTTTTATTTTTAAGGACAATAAAACAGGATGCTCGCTGAATGGAGGAGTTTACGTTGATGAAAATTATATTGGAGAGACTGAGAATGGTGTTTATGATTTTTTAGATGGGACTTACGGGAAGGAAGTAAAGCTTAAAGGCGAGACTTCTGATTGTTTTGGAAGTGATGCTGGCTTGGGTTTTGTAGATTATTGGGAACTTCCTAGCCTTGATGCTTATTTTTCTTCGGAAAAGTCTTTAGTTTTAGAGACTTCACTTAACCCTAGAAATCCAAGATCTCTTGAAGAAGTTCAGGGATTTATAAGGCCTGATGAGGCTCAAAAATATCTTAGCGAGATTACAAAATACTTTAATAATGATTATGAAGCTGACCTTGACAGAATTGCGGACTATGGTATTTTTTACAGATATGACTCTATTATTTACAGTGACAGCTACTGGCAGACTCCGGCTGAAACTATAAAATTGGGAAGAGGAGATTGCGAGGATTGGGCTGTAACTGTCTTGTCTCTTATAGAAAAATATGATTCAAATGCAAAATGCTATGGAGTTTTATGGCAGAGCCATATGAGTGTTTTCTGCTATGTTAATAACAAGTATATTATTTATGATCAAGGAAACACTAAAGTTGTTAAAACTTTAAGCAATGATTTTTACGAAATGGAGAAAAAAGTTGAGCTTAGAAAATTCTTGAATAGCTATTTTGATGAGTATGGGATAAGTGTTAATGGCAGAAAAGTTCAAGGAGTTGTTAATTCCAAGGAAACTAAGAGTTTTAATGATAATGAAGAGTTTGTTGAGTGGCTCTTAAGCTTTGATAAGATTTAAAAGCGAGGGTTTTTTTTAATTAGCATGATGAATGTGATTATTGAGCCTAAAGGAAATACAGGTCCTAAAAGGCATTGTTCTGACAATGAATATCTTGTTAAAAATGCTGAATTAGTCAGGGCGAGAAAATCAATTGGTTATGGTGACATAAAGAAATTTGCTTCAGCTGTCGGGATTAACTATCAAAATTATAGACTATATGAAAATTTATTAGTGTTTCCAAATTTTGATGCTCGAAAAAAAATTGGAGATTTTTATAGAAGCCATAATATTGATTTTAATGAATCTGCTGCGTTTTCTACAGAATTAAAAGATTTATCTAGATTAGTTTATCAAGATAATCCTATTGAAGAGGAAATTTATGATGAAAGCTTGTTATTAGGTGTTAGCTGTGGCTATATACCTAACCCTGAAGAAGATTATATACGGGAAGACTTTAGCAGATTTATAGACATGGCTTTGAATACTTTAGAACCTAGAAAATCTGAAATTATTAGGTTGTATTTTGGTTTTACTGAAGAAGGAGTGATGACCTTTGAACAAATTGGAGATCGTTTTAGATTAACTAAGGCAAGAATTCAGCAGCTTTATCAAAGAGCTCTCAGAGAACTGAGACTTCCTTCAAGAAGTGAAACTTTAAAAGAATTTCTCTGATATTTTTGCAGAGATTTCTAACTAAACATTTTTATACCAAGTTTCTTTTTTTGAATGTGGTTAAAAGATTTCCCTTGGAGGCAAAGAAAGGAAATCGCTTGAGGGATCTAAAACCGTAGGTTTTAACATGAAAAACGAGACATATGATTTTGCAGTTATTGGAGGAGGAGGCACAGGCTTGGCTGCAGCCATGTATGCTGGCAGGCTTGGATTGAAAACAATTGTCTTTGGGTTTTCAAACGGGTCAGAGCTTCCTGTTGGAGGAGTCATAACTACTACAAATGTTGTTGAAAATTATCCCGGCTATAAAAGGATTTCAGGAGTTGAACTGGCAAAAAAACTTGAGGAACATGCCAAAGATTATGATAATATTTTTTTAAAAAATGAGAAGGTTGAGGAAGTTAAAAAATCCAAAGATTGCTTTATTATTGTTACAAGAAAAGCGAGTTATGATGTTAAGGCTGTTTTGCTTGCAACAGGAACAAAATGGAAAAAGCTGGATGTTCCTGGAAGCGTTGAATATGAAAATAGAGGCGTTAATTACTGCGCTTTGTGTGATGGACCCCTGTACAAGAATAAGGCTGTTGCAGTTGTTGGAGGAAGCGATAGCGCCGCTAAAGATGCCTTGGTTTTGGCAGAGCACGCAAAAAAAGTTTACATTATCGCCAGAGGAGATAATATAAGGCCAGAGCCTATAAATTACAAAAGAGTCGAGGCAAATAAAAGAATTGAGGTAATTGTGAAGACGAATGTTATAGAGATTAAGGGAGATAAAAATGGTGTTACTGGCGTTGTTTTTGACAAGTCGTATAAAGGCAAGAAAGAATTAGATCTTGACGCTGTTTTTATTGCAATAGGACATATAGTTCTCTCTGATACGGCAAAGCAACTTGGAGTAAAACTAAATGAAAAAGGAGAAATAATAATCGACCACAAGACTTCTGAAACAAATGTTCCTGGCGTTTACGCTGCAGGGGATGTCACAGACAAGCCATTTAAGCAGCTGGTTACAGGAGTTGCAGACGGCTGCACTGCCGCGCATTCTGCATATGAATACATCACAAAGAAAAGAGTTGAGTGCTGAAGATTTATATAAATCTTTATAAAGAATTCTTAGGAAACTAGATTATGAAAAGAGAGAAAGCAAAAGATCTTGTTATTTATTCTGGAGGCGGGAGCATGCAGGGAATTTTTGGAAGATTCGTCATTCCTCAGACAGCAGGAATTTTTGAAAGAGAAGGCAGTATACATGAAACAGAATCCAACAAGGCTTATTTCGTGGCAGAGCAGAGAAATGGAAGAAAGAAATTAAGTTTTTATTTATCTATAATCCAGCTTCTTAAAACCCTTGATTCAACAATTAAAAAATCTTCAACATTTTTCAGAATATTTTATGAAGCATTAGAATATTCTGCTTCTAAAGAATCAAAAACATCTTTTACACTAACTATCTTCTCTGCCCTATAAGCATTAGTTCCTGCAAATACAAAACCTTTTTCCATATTTCCTTTTTGTGCACTTATCAAAGCGTCAGCAATACAGTAAGGCGAATTAAATGGATTGCAACTCTTTAAGCAGTCATAATCACACTTAAATGGAATTTTTTTAGTCATCACAGTTTCCAAAAAATTATTTCTTATTGCTCTTCCAGGCATTCCAACAGGACTTTTAATTATAACAATATCTTCTTCACTTGAATTAAGATAAGCTTGTTTAAATTCTGGATGTGCATCACATTCTTCTGTTGTAACAAATCTTGTGGCCATTTGCACCCCAGCAGCGCCGTGTTTAAGAATATTATAAATATCTTTTCCAGTATAAATTCCTCCTGCAGCAATTACTGAAATGTCTGGGCCAACTTCTTTAATAACATCAGAAATAATTCTCTCCAACCCGTAAGAAACAAAATCAGAATCTTCTAGCTGTTCTGCACTATATCCTAAATGACCTCCTGCCTTAGGTCCTTCAACAACTACTGCATCAGGAGAATGTTTCAGTTGAGTCCAAGATTTAACAATAATTTTTGCAACTCTTGCACTTGAAACAATTGGAACTAATAAAATATTTTTTCCATCAAGATAATTTGGAAGATCTCGTGCAATTCCTGCACCGCAGATAATTAAATCCACATTCTCTTGGACAGCAGTTTTAACAAGACTTGGATAATCTGTTAAAGCATGCATTATATTTACTCCAAGAACTCCATTTGTTTTTCTCTTTGCCATCCTAATCTCATCGGCAAGAGCAGCGCTATTAGTATCCGCATAAATTTTATTCTGTAAATCTCTTCTTTCTTTTCCACTTAGTCCATTAAAATCTCCTCTTTTCTTAGAAGCCGCGTATTCATCATCAAAATATCCTTTCAGAAGTCCAAGACCAACACTAGCAATAATCCCTGCCCCGCCATTTTCAGCAACCTCTGAAGCCAACCTCTCGCCAGAAATACCAACCCCCATTCCTCCTTGAATGAGATTAACTTCTAAGTGCCCTATTTTTAAAAGAGGCCAATTTGTCATAGCTTAATAAGAAAAAGCTATGTTAAATATATTATTATAGATAACTTCCGTATTACATCAGTTACATCTTACTAACTTTTGAACTTGCAGGAAAATTTTATTAATCGTTATACCCTACAGCAAGCTGTAGGGTGAAAGCCAAAGAAAAACTATTAAACATCCTGCTTCTTTTAAATAAATGGAAAATGAATTATTAGAGATTATATCAAATTTGCCAGATAAAGTTTAGGTTTAGAAATTTCCAATATATAAACTTTCTGGTTGCTTTTTTAATAAAAATAACGAGAAGAAAACTTTAAAAGAGGTTATTTCTTATGAGCTTTAATTAAACTGGGGTGCTCATAAAAAATGCCGAAACACGAGGAAAGCTTAGAAGAACCTGACGAGTCTGATGATGAAGATGACGATAAAGATGATGATGACTCTGAAGATGACGAGGACTGGTAGAAGCCAACATTTTTTTTATCTATTTGTATATTTTTGAAGAGGTTTATTATGGGATGGAAAATAGTGATTAGTTTTGTGTTTGCTTTTTTTGCTGTCTTACTCCTTGTTCTGTACTGGTTTTTTCCAATTTCGACAACTGAATTTCAAGCTAAATTTAATGAGAGCCCTGATTTTATTGTGAATAAGAGCGCTTTGCAGTTTTACAATAATATGAGATTTCCTGACTCTTCTATTTCTTATAAAATAGTCAAATGTCCTTTGAAAAAAATGAATGATATGCAGGATGCTTTTAGAGATGTTTCTGCATTAACACTTCTTTCTTTTTATCCTGTCTTATATGATGAAGAAATAACTGTTACTTGCGACAGCACAGAAAGAATAGAAGATGGGCTTTTTATTGCCGGAGAAGGAGGGCCTACAAACATCACTCAATCTGGGAGCTTTAATGTCATTTCTCACGGGAAAATACTTTTGATAAAAGAATCAAGCTGTTCGAATCCAAACATAGGAATTCATGAGCTTTTTCATGTTCTCGGATTTGATCATATTCCCGATTCTAAAAGCATTATGTATCCCATAAGCAATTGCGATCAAGAGATAGACAATGAAATCATTGATGCAATAAATGAATTGTATTCCATTCCAAATCGTCCAGATTTGGTTTTTGAAAATGTCAGCGCAGTCATGCATGGAAAGTACCTTGGTCTTAATTTTAGCGTTAGAAACATTGGCCTTTCATCCTCCTCACAAGCTAAAGTTATAATTTCTTCTGGAAACAGTGTTATTAAAGAGCTGGATGTAGATGTTTTGCCTGTAGGACATGGAAGAATAATCACGTTGACAAATGTGTGGATATCCAAGCTTAGCGTTGATAGCATTAAATTGCAGATAAATTACGGCTTAAGTGAGTTAAAAAAAGAGAATAATGAAGCTATACTTGAAATAAAAAATAAAAATTAATCATCGAGGAAGTCTGTTTCAAACTCCTCATCCTCTGAGTTATCCTCATTAGGGGGATAATTTTCATCCTCCATTTTTTTTGACTGGAACTTTGTTCCTTCCAACCTCATTTTTTGTTAAAACTCTAAGAATTATTCTCTTTTTAAACATTTCTGTAGATTAAGCTACAGTAATTTTTTGCCCTTTTGTGCTCCATACTTCAAGGCTTTCAGAGGACAAACTTTGCAGCTCATCTTCCTGGCTTATTTTTTTTAGAATATTTTCAGTTAACTCTTGGATTTCTTTTTCTGATTTTGATGGAGTTATTTTCATTGACCCTTCGAAGCTGTTTTTTGCAAATTGCAATGAGAACCAATTTATTGTTGTTTCAATTGTGTCTCCTATTTTTATTTTGCTGGCTTCCCATGGTGCATACTCTTTGTATGAAGCTTCTGCTGATTTTTTTATTAAGCTGTAAAGCTCTGAATAACTTATTTCGATTCTTATGTCTACTGGAGGCGTTTTGTCAAGAGGCATTACCTGGGCTTTTATTAAGCCATTTGCATCAATTTTTATATACATGTTATATGCAGCTTCTGTTTTATCAAGAATAATCAATTGAATGTTGACATTATTATCAGGATATTGTGATGCTAAATTGCTTATTTTTTCTATTAATTTTTCATCCTTTTCTATTGCATCTTTTTCTTTTGCTGTCAAACCGTCTCCCCTAGTCCTTTCTGACGAAATATCTATTGATCCTGGAAATCTGCCTTCCACCATTGCTTTTTGCAGTTCTTGCTTTACAAAATCTCTGTTTGGGAAAATTATTAATTCCATTTTAGGAGAAGGTATCTTTACGCCATTTATCTCTTTTAGCTCTTCTTGATAGTTAAAGAAAAGGTTTTCATCTTTGTATTGTGTGCTGACGAGCTGATAAGTTTCAAGCTCTTTCATGTTCAGGCATTTCATAGACTGGGCTATTTTTGCAAGATTGTCAGTGTTCTTTTTGCTAAGGCCTTTTATTGTCCGGCTTTCGCCTTCCCAGTTGTTTGCAGAATTGCTGAAGTAATCCTGGGAAAACCATTCAGCAAAGTTTTTCATTCCTCTCACAAATTCCTTTCTTTCTGCCAATTCATTTTTGAGATTCCATGCGCAGTAATTTTCTGCGCCGTCTTTGTCATATCTTTCCTCAAGTTGGCTGATTGCGCTGAATTTTTCTCCTCCGCCAGTTATATATAAAAGGGATTTTGTTTCTTTGGAAGTTTCTATGCAAATTCCTCTTGCTATAACTTTTTCCTGCACTCCCTGCTGAAGTATTTCTTCCGGCTCTTTCTGAATTTGTGTGATCGCGAATTCTTCATCAGGGCTTACTATTCCTGTTAATCCCCTTGATGCTGTAGATGTTTTATCTTCTTTTTGGATGATTTGGTATTTTGCGACTTCTGATTCAGGTATTTCTTCCCCAATAATTGTTGTTATTCCCGCGCTTCCTGTTACATCCGAAATTTCTCCAGTTACGACTACTGCCTGTCCTGTTACACTAAATCCTATAATGTCTGTCTGCGTGCTTGGAGCTGCGCCGACTTTTTTTATTGGAATCCATCTGCATTGATTGCTGCTACATGAATATCCCGGGCTGCAATCTTCTGACACTTTGCAGCTTATAGATTTTTCATGGTTTTCTGAAGCTTCTGCTTCATTTGCTCCTTGTGCGCAGTTTGTTCCTGTTGGTCTCCATATGCCTTTTGAACAAGTTTCAAAAACTATTGTTTCTCCGCTTGCGCATTTCTGCTTCATTTGCTCTCCGTTAATGCATTTTTGCTCTCCACATTGATTAAGGCTTGTTGTTTTGCATTCTCCTAACACACACTGGGATTTTCCACACAATGGCTGGGAACAATCAGAATCTTCAGTGCATTTAGTTGTTTTTTCTATGCATATAGGCTCCAAAACACATCCATTTTGGTCTTCTCCTTTAGATATTACTTCTCCAGAACATTCTATCTCTGGATATAGTGAACATGTTTGGCAGTCTGAAGAACAGGATTCTGTTTCATTTTCTTCACATATTTTGTTTCCACATGTGTTTCTAACTTCTGTTTTTGTTTCCTTTTCTGGAACGCACTGGTCAAGCACACAGTAAAAGTTTATTATTTTTTGAATATTTTGACCGTCTTCCTCTACTTCAATCGTTCTTGAACCGCAGCTTTGCCCTGAGCATAATGAATCTTTGCAGTCAATTTTCTGGTTGCTGTTATCATCTATTTCATTTGTGCAGATTTCACGGCTTTCTTCACTCACTTCTTGAATAAGAGTTTTCTCAAAAGTTTTTTGGCTTGATGTGGATGATTTTGTTTCTAGGCCTGTCCATAAGTTTTTCAAAAACTGAATTCTTTCGACATAATTTTTAAGTTTCTCATCCTTGCTTAAACCTTCTTCATTTGCTTTTTTATCCCATACCTTATTCATTACTCTAAGTCTTTCCATTAAAGAGTATACTGCAGGATAGTTTTTTGCGCCTGCCAATTCCTTTATTATTCTGTTAGTCTCCACAAAATTTTGTTTAAACCCATTTGAAGAGGTATCTTTGAAATCGTCTTCTGATGTAGGTGAGTTTATAGGATATGATACTATTTGACCGTTTCTTTTCATGATTAAATTAAGAGATATCCAATCTTGCTGGTTTATTCCTTCGCATTTGCCTTCACAAGTTGTTGTTGTTGCAATTACTTGCGTTTCATCCTGGTCTATAAGAGTTATTTCTTTCCCAACTATTTCTTGCTGATTTACAAGACTGTTAGTTCCAAGAATTTTAACCATTGTTTCTTCGCATGATTCTGTTGATTGAGCGCTGTAATCGTTGAAAAGATTTTTTAATGTTACTATGCTTTCAGCAAGATGATTTGCAGTTATTATTTTTTCTTCAGGATTTTCTATAAGGTTGTATGATCTTACAAGAGTTTCTATGCTCTCTATACTTTTTTCCATATCAAGAAGCGGCTTTGCCTCTTTAAACTCCAAAGAGAAATCAATTTTATAATAAATCTCCTTGTTTGAGTCTATTACTGGAAACAAATTATATTTCAGGTGTATTTTTCCGTCGAAAAGAGCATTCTCCCAGACTGAAAGTTCATTTTCAGTGCTTTTTTCTCCTCCAACCTCATCTTTGACCCATGAAATCTTTTTGCCGCTTTCCCCTAATAGTTCAGTTATTTTTTCCTGAGCTATTGGATCTACTTTTTTGCTTAAGATTGAGTTGATTTTGCTTTCTGTTGCAGAAAGGTAGGTTGAAAATTGGGCGTAGTTTATGTTGTTTGCATGATACTGTTCTGCGTAATGTGCCGCTTCTTCAATGCTTCTCTGGAACTCATCAATGTTTGCGGATGAAATGAAATTTATGGATATTAAAGAAAGCAGAAATAAAGCAGTTAGTATTCCTCTTTTCATGTTTTATTCAGGGAAAAAAGGTTAATAAAGTTTTTT
>JBBSXA010000006.1:0-6698 GCA_038045985.1 Nanobdellota archaeon | reverse complement strand
TTTCCACAGAATCAAGAATTTTTTGGAGTATTGATTTAGGGAATTTTTTAAGAATTTATGCCAATAAAGAGTATTTGAGTTAATTTTATATATGGACTATTATTAATTTTCTTATGCTCGAAATGGGAAGTGGTATAAAAGAAAAAATTTTTGTAAAGGTACCTCTCAATGCTTCCTATGGAGGATTTAATAGGGAGGAGACAATTGAGAACTACCTTGAACAATCTCAGAGAGATGGAAAACAAGTTAGAGTAGTTTATTCTATTTCCAATGATCCTGGAGTTGTAACTTATACTGGAGTTGTTTCTGGCTTAAATTTGAAGAAAGACTATTTTTTGGATTCTTCAGAAGAAGTTAAAGATAGCAAGATTTATTTCAAGGATATAACTGGCTTATTTGTTGAAGATATTAAAGATTTTGATTAATCCCCTACAAATTTTAGAAATCATAATCTTGTTCAAAGCTTCTGAAAAATTGCAGAATTGAAAATCTTAAAAACCCCAACTTCTTCTATAATTCATGAAAATCCTTTTGCTGCATTGTGACTACATAAAATTCAAGCCGTTGAAAAAAGCGCTGAAAAGCATTGATGAGCTTCCTGAAAAAGACAAAAAAGAAAAAGAAATTAAAGAGTGTCTTGTCGTTCTGACAGCTGTTGAAAAAGAGGATAATGCAAAAGAAAGTGTTGACAAGTTAGTTGAAAATATAAAAAATGTTGCTAAAGATGTGAATGCTAAAAAGATAGTTCTTTATCCTTACGCGCATCTTTCTTCTAATTTATCATCGCCAGACATTGCAATTTCGGTTCTTGACGAAGCTGAAAAAAAATTAAAGAAAGATTTTAATGTTTCTAGAGCGCCTTTTGGTTATTACAAAGAATTTGAATTAAAAGTAAAGGGTCATCCATTAAGTGAGTTATCAAAGGAGATTAGACTAGAGGTTTCAGAAAAAGATAAGCCAACTAAAAAAGTTCTTGCAAAAGAAGGAACTTCGTCCAAGCTTGGCCAAATTAAAGAGGAATACAGCCCTGAAAAACTTCTTAATGAAATTTCAAAATCAAGGCTGGACACTTCAAAGTTAAAAGAAAATGATCATAGGATTCTCGGACAGCAAATGGATTTATTTTCCTTCAACGAAGTTGCGCCTGGAATGGTTTTTTGGCATAATAATGGATTAATAATAAGAAATGAATTAATCAATTTTTGGCGGCAGGTTCATAGAAAAGAAAGATATGAAGAGATTTCAACGCCGCAAATTCTTGATAAAAGACTTTGGCAGATTTCAGGACACTGGGAAAAATACAGGGAAAATATTTTTCTTTCAGAATATGAAGATAAAACTTTTGCAGTGAAGCCAATGAATTGTCCTGGGGGAATGTTAGTCTACAAAAGCTCGACAAAATCTTACAAAGATTTGCCTTTAAGAGTTGCAGAGCTCGGAATTGTTCACAGGCAGGAGCTTTCAGGAGTTTTAGGAGGTTTGTTTAGAGTAATTCAATTTACTCAAGATGATGCGCATTTATTCTGCAAAGAAGAACAGCTTGAAAATGAAATTTTAGGAGTTATTAATTTGGTTGGTTTATTTTATAGGAAATTCAATCTTTCCTACAGAATAGAACTTTCAACACGCCCCGAGAAGAGAATTGGAAGCGACAAAATGTGGGACAAAGCAGAAGACACATTAAAAAAAGTTTTAGATAAAAATAAGCTAAAATACAAATTAAACAAAGGAGACGGAGCTTTTTACGGGCCAAAAATTGACTTCCACATTAAAGATTCTCTGGGAAGGGAATGGCAGTGCGGAACAATTCAGCTGGATTTCTCAATGCCTGAAAGATTTGATTTATTTTATATTGACAAAGACAACTCAAGGAAAAGGCCAGTAATGTTGCACAGGACAATTTATGGCAGTTTAGAGAGATTTATGGGAATTTTAATAGAGCATTACAATGGAAGATTTCCATCATGGCTTGCCCCAATTCAAGTCAGGGTTTTGAGCTTTACTGACAGAAATGAAAAATACTCAAAAGAAATTGTAAAAAAGATAGAAGACGAAATTCAAAATTTAAGAATTGACACTGACTTCAAGCAAACCCCAATCCCTGGAAAAGTGAAGGACGCAGAAATAATGAGAATTCCTTTTATAATTGTAGTGGGAGATAGAGAAGAAAAAGAAAAAACACTTGCGGTAAGAAATCATGGAAAAGTTAAAAGCATGAAAGTTGATGAGTTTATAAAAAAAGTTAAAGATGAGATTGAGGAAAGGCTTTAGTTTTCAAGCCTGGATTCTTTTTGCCTGTTATTAATGGCTCTGTCTATCGCAACTGACTGGAGATTTCTATCTGATCTCAAATAGTCAAAGAAGTCCATTATTTTCTCATAAAAATTTCCTCCGTGTATCAACACTTTTTTTCTAAGATTTTGAAGATCTTCTATAGGCAAGCTTTTAAATTTATTGTAATATTCATCCGCTATCTGGCTTGTTCTAAGTTCTTCTAGAGTTGGATGAATTTCCATTCAATTCATTGTTTTTTCAGATTTAAATTTCTTTAGATAATTTTATTAACTATGATTTTCTGTATTTTGAATGAAACCGCATGATTATCTGGTAAAACTGAAGAAATCTCAGACTTTTACGGATTTTATGAAGGAAGATCCCAATGCCTACCTCTGCTCTTTATTTTTTATAAGGGATTTTGAGGAAAAGGTGAATGACACCCAGGTTGATTTTTATTCTCCTAAATCAAAGAAGATTGTAAGCTTTAAAGTTGACAAGAAAGTTGAAAGGGTTGCGTTGGACAAAAAAGCTGAAAATTTAAAGCATGAAAAATTTGTTCCTAAGAGAATCAATGAAAAAACCAACCTTGATATTGACAAACTGAAAGATGTTCTTTTGGATGAAATGCACAATAGAGGAATTACAGATGATATAAAAAAAATGCTTATTATCTTCCACAATCTGGATGAAAGAGATGTCTGGAACTCTACATGCTTTTTAAGAGGAATGGGCTTATTGCAGGCGCATGTCGAGGATAAATCAGAGAGTGTTTTGTTTATGGAAAAGAAATCTTTCTTTGACATGATTAGATTTATTGGCAAAGGAGATATGGAGGCTGCTGTCGGCAAGAAGAATGATATTCTGGCTGCCGGTGATAAGAATCTTGGCATTGAAGCTGTTTCTGGCAATAAAGTGGATATTAAAATTGTCAATGATGAGAAAGATGCCGTTAAAGCTGCCAAAGATAAAAAGGGCAATATCGCAGCTGTTGTTGATAAAAAAGAAGCGAAGAAGAAGTGATATCGAAAATGATAAACCGCAAACTTTAAATATGCTCTACTCTAATTTATTCCATTAAATTCTGTAAGTATTTGAAATGGATGAAGAATTAAGCAAATCAATTTTGAAAACGGGCACAACTATTCTAGGAATAGTCTGCAAAGACGGAGTTGTAATGGCTGCAGATAGGCAAGTTACAGCTGGAAATATTGTTGTCAACAAGAATTATGCAAAAGTTCTCAAAATAAACGATTATCTTGTTGGTTCCTGGACGGGAGGAGTTGCAGACGCTCAAAGGCTTGGAAAACTTGCAGCTGCAGAATTAAAGCTTAAAGAGCTCAGGGCAAAGTCAAGACCGACAATAAAACAGTCAGCAAACTTAATAGGTTCAATGACTTATTCTCAGATAAGGCAGTTCTCTTCAATACCAAGCATTGTTGGGATGCTTGTTGCAGGATTCAATGAAGACGGGACAACAGAGCTTTATTCGATAGAGCCTGCAGGCAGTGTCAATAAAGTTGATGATTACGACGCAAATTTTGGAAGCGGTATGCCTTATGTGCTTGGGCTTCTTGAAAGACAGTATAAGAAAGGGCTTAGTGTAAAAGAGGGAGTTGAGCTTGCAAAAGAGGCTCTAAAATCTTCAACACAAAGAGACACTGGAAGCGGCTACGGAATTGATGTTTTCACAATAACAAAAGAAGGAATAAAAAAAGCAGTTGAGCAGACAATTGAGTCAGAATTTAAGGACGATAAAAAATAGATTAGCATTCTAGTAAAAATGGATATACTAAAGAGCATAAAAGACAAGCTTTCTGAAAGCATAAGTGATGCAGTTTTTGAAGGGGCAAATATAGTTCTTTACACAGAAAACGAAAATTTCTTCAAATCAGGAGAGGGGAAAATAAAGCAGATTGTTGATGAAATAAAAAAGAGGATTGAGCTTAGGGCTGATAAAAAAATACTTCTTGACGAAGACAAAGCGAAAAAGGCGGTAAAAGAAATTGTGCCGGAAGATGCCGAGATTACAAATATAATTTTTGAGCCCCAGAGGTCTATAGTTATTGTTGAGGCCAAAAAGCCAGGGCTTGTTATAGGAAAGCAGGGAAGCATTCTTGATGAAATCAAAAAATCAACATTGTGGACTCCTCAAGTCCAAAGATCACCGGCGATAAAAAGTCAGATAACTGAAAACATAAGGGAAGTCTTGTATGCAAATAACAATTACAGGAGAAAATTTTTGAATTCTATAGGTGAAAAAATTTACAAAGAATGGGATCCTTCAAAAAAAGAGGGATGGATAAGAATGGTTTTTTTAGGGGGAGCTCGCCAAGTTGGCAGAAGCGCGATTTTACTTCAGACTCAGGTTTCTCAGATTCTTATTGATTGTGGAATTGATCCCGCTTCAAACGACAAAGAAAGATTCCCTCATTTTGACATTCCAGAGTTTGATATAAGTCATCTTGATGCGGTTATAATAAGCCACGCTCACTTAGATCATGTCGGGCTCTTGCCTTATCTTTACAAGATGGGGTATAATGGTCCTGTTTATATGACTCATCCGACAAGGGATTTGGCTGCTTTAATGGCTTTGGATTTTATAGGAGTTGCTTACAAGCAGGCAGAAAAGCCAATTTTCTCCTCGACAGATATAAAAGAAATGGTTAAGCATTCAATATGCCTTAATTTTAATGAAGTGACTGATGTAACTCCTGATGTAAGACTGACTTTTTACAATTCAGGGCATGCATTAGGAAGTGCAATGGTGCATCTTAATATAGGAAATGGAGCGCATAATTTGCTTTACACTGCTGATTTCAAATACGCAAGAACACGCCTTTTAGACCCTGCTGTAACAAGTTTTCCTAGAGTTGAATCTGTAATAACTGAATCCACTTATGGAGCTAAAGGCGACATACTTCCTCCAAGGGCAACAGCAGAAGAAGAGCTTCTAGAAATGATTAATAAAACTCTTAAAAGAAAAGGAAAAGTCTTGATTCCAGAACTTGGCTTGGGAAGAGCGCAGGAGACAATGCTTATACTTGAAGATGCAATGCAAGCAGGAAAAATAGAAAAGGTTCCTGTATATATTGATGGAATGATATGGGATATTAATGCCATTCACACAGCCTATCCAGATTACTTGAGTGTAAGAGTTCGCAGCCAGATTTTTCAGGACAAGAATCCTTTTGTTTCTGATATATTTTCGAGAGTTGGCAGCCCTCAAGAAAGAAAAAATGTCATAGAAGGAGGTCCTTGCATTGTTTTGGCAACCTCAGGCATGCTTGTAGGGGGCGCTTCAGTAGAATATTTCAGGGAGTTTGCAGGCAGCGAAAAAAATGCAATTATTTTTGTCTGTTATCAGGGAGTTGGGTCTTTAGGAAGGCAGGTTCAAGATGGGCTTAAAGATGTAAAAATGTCAAACAATGGGAGAGAAGAATTTGTTAAGATTAATTTTGAAATTAATACTGTTCTTGGCTTGAGCGCCCATGCTGGAAGAAATGAGATCATAGCTTTCTTCAATAACATGAGGCCAAAGCCAAAAAGAATCATAGTAAATCACGGAGAGGTTTCTAAATCTCTTGATTTGGCGTCAGCTTTATACAAGCTCAATAGAGTAGAGACAAATGTTCCGAGAGCTTTGGAAAGCATAAGATTGAGATGATTTTTTCAATTGATATTCTTGAAAGCAAAATTTATATACTATAGTGATTCTATAGTTCTATGGTAACAACAATTCAACTTAATGAGAATGTAAAAAATGCTTTAGACAGAATGAAGAATAACAAAGAAACTTATGAAGAAGTTATTTTAAAATTGATGAAAATTGCTGAAAAGAATAGACGCGAACAAGAATCATTATTAATTGAAGGATGCAAAGAGATGTATGGAGATATGTTAAAGCTATCCAAAGAGTGGGAAGGAACTCTGATGGATGGGTTAGATAAGAATGAAAAATGGAGCGAATTGTCAGAGGAGAGATTGTAGTAGCAAATTTAGAGCCGGTTGAAGGTTCAGAACAAGGAGGAATCAGGCCTGTTTTGATAATTCAAAATGATACTCTTAATAAACATGCTCCAACAACAATAATCGCCCCAATAACTTCCAAAATCTATACACAGGAATACCCTACAAATGTAATAATCAAAAAAGAAGATTCTCACTTAAAACTTGACTCAACAATTTTATTAAATCAGATAAGAACAGTTGACAAAAAAAGAATTCTTAAAAAGATTGGCTTGCTTGACAATTTCATAATGAATAAAGTTGATATGGCTATTAAAATAAGTCTTGCAATATCGTGATTATTGAAAAAATATTTTTTAATTTGATTTAACCTTGAAATTGAAAATTATTTGCATTAGCTGCAACTTCTTCATGCTTTATTGATATTGAGTTAATATAACTCGGTTGTAATTAAA
>JBBSXA010000005.1:40454-59375 GCA_038045985.1 Nanobdellota archaeon | reverse complement strand
ATGTATTTAGAATATTTCCTTCACTGTCTGTTGATAAAATATCTATTCCAAATGGATGCCACTTTTTTATTTCCTTATACCTTTCTTTAACAATTTTTATCCCTTTATTCCACAATGCAGGATGAACGTCTAACCCTTTTTCGCCATAAACTTCTTTTTGATAACCTTCATTTCTAGCCCAAAGGCTTTCGCAATCAGGGGAATCATATTCCAAAATAAGCCTTCTGTTTAAATCAGGACCAATTCCACTGATAAGATATCTTACTTCTATTCCTTTATAGGTTAGTTCCTTTCCGAATTCAACAGCTTTGTTTATTCTTCTCAAATCTTCCTCTGCACTTCCCGCCGAAGGAATAACAATAGTCTCAATATTTTTTGTCATGTGAATACTTAGAAGAACTATATTTAAGCTTTATCATTAGATTTAAAATCACTACAATAATCCTTTGATTTGGCCAAGCCTGGACGAATCACCAAAAAACATCTAGTGTTTTTTGAAATACAATAATCCTTATAAACAATCCTTGTTTATTTCATCCATGGCTTATATTACTAAAAGGGATGAGTCTTTGGTTTCTCCAGAACTCAGGGAAATAGATAAAGAGTTAGCAGAGCTTATCAAGAAGCAGACCGCAAAAATAAAGGTGATTGGTGTGGGAGGCGGTGGAAATAATTCTCTTTCAAGAATGCGTGAAATTGGGATAAAGGGCGGTGAGCTAATCGCAGTGAATACAGATGCACAAGATCTCCTTTATGCTAATGCAGACCAGAAAATTTTAATTGGAAGAGAGCTGACTCAAGGATTGGGCGCAGGGAGCAATCCTAAAGTGGGGGAAGAAGCTGCAAAAGAGTCTGAAACAGAGATAAAAAAGAAAATTTCTGGAAGCGATATGATATTCATAACTTGCGGACTGGGTGGAGGAACAGGCACGGGTGCAGCGCCAGTAATAGCAAACCTGGCAAAAAAGCAAGGCGCATTAACTATAGCTGTCGTTACTCTTCCATTTACAATTGAAGGAAAGAAAAGAATAGAAAATGCCATGGAAGGGCTTGAAAGAATGGAGGCCAGTGTTGATACACTCATAGTTATCCCTAATGACAAGCTCTTGGAATTAGCGCCAGAGCTCCCACTTCACACAGCTTTTAAGATTGCTGATGAGATTTTGACAAACGCTGTAAAAGGCGTCACAGAGCTTGTAACGACTTCAGGGCTTGTAAATCTTGATTTTGCAGACATAAAAGCAGTAATGGTCGATGGAGGAGTTTCTTTGATAGGAATGGGCGAATCAGATTCTCAGAACAGGGCCATGGAGGCTGTTGAAAAAGCAATACAAAATCCTCTTCTTGATGTTGATATTTCTAACGCGACTGGCGCTTTGGTAAATATTGTAGGAGGCCCGGACATGAGCCTTGATGAGTGCAAAATTATAATAGAATCGATTGGAAATCAGTTGAATCCGGATGCAAAGCTAATCTGGGGAGCGCAGCTCTCGCCAGACATGGACAAATCAATAAGAGTTCTTTTGATAGTTACAGGAGTTCAGAGCTCCCAAATTTTAGGTCAAAGTGATTCTCTTGATAGAATAAAACACAGGGAAATCGAGGAAGAATTAGGGATTGAGTTTATTGATTGATATATCTTAATATAATAATATTTATAAATTTCTAGACTTTGCTCAAGTAATGGGAGTAATAAGGCCAGACATAGAGAAAATATTAACTTTGACCGAACAAGAGTTTTCAGTTTGGTATGAGAGAACTAAAGGAGTTACAGAAGACTTATTAGGAAAGTATAGGGTTTTTGGCGAAATTCCGGTTTTAGATTTTAGTGAGCCAATGGTAACCGGGAGATTTTTTACTGTGATGAAAGGTCATATAGAAGCTTTAGAACACGGATTAACCAATTTAGAAAAAACTAAGAATTTATATGATAAAATCCACCATACGGGGATTGAATAATTTTTGAGCAAAAGGGTAGATGAAACTTTTTTCTTGTAATAAAACTTGTCTAAATGTTACTGGGGTTAATCTCTTAACTATAAATCCCATTAATTATTCTTGAGCTTTTTCTTCCAAGACCGCCAAACTCCTCTTTACCAATTATGCCGGCACTTGATGCGCTCATTCCGTATTTCTCAGCAATTTCCTTTAAACTTTCTTTTCCGTTAAGATAATATTCCTTAAATAGGTCATACTTTTCTGATTGAACAAATGCTTTTCTATCAAATTTGGTTTTTGCTGGACCATCTATTTTTCCATCTATAGTTCTTTCCAATGAACTTCCATTTATCCAGTAAGCATTGTCTGCAATATTGAATTTTCCTAATCCTTCTTCTAAATATCCTAATTTTGGCTCACTTGCGAGATTTTCTTGATTGTATTTCAATATTGCTCTTGATGATTCTTTATAAATAATCTCTCCTTTTTCGTCTATATTTCCTGCAAAAATTCTAGCCCTTTTCCCATTTATAGAATTTTTTGGAACTTTAATATTTCCATTTTCATCCGCAATATAATTTATTCTTGTATTATTTCTATTAGAATCTCTTCCAATAAAAGTTATACCATAAACATTATTGTCTGAGCCATGCCCTATATTATAGACTACTTGGTCTCCTTCAATTCTTCCATTTCCAATATATTTCCCTTTTTCATTTTTCCATCCAGCCTTGGCTAATTTATCTTCTCTAAGAAGGTACCTTGATTTTGTTTCAGAGGTTGTCGGATTAGTTATTTTTGTCAGTTCATCTTTCGAGCTTGTGTTTGGTTTAAATTCAACTTTTGAATCAAACACTGGTGGGGTTTTAGAAAAAGAAGCAGGCAGTGGCTTTGCCGAATCATATGTATTTTTTTCTTCTAAGGATGCTTGTTTTTTTTGATCGAACAAATCTGATATTCTAGAATTTTCTTTTATTCTAGATGAGTCATCATTTATTTGAATAGGGCTTTGATTATTATTATTATTATTATTATTATTATCATCATCCCATCTTTCGTCTGAATTTAATTTTGCAATTACTTTTCCACCACTATCCACTTGTTCTATTTTTGCTTTAGGAACCCACTTTCTATCTATCTCTCCAAAATCTCCAACAATTCTATGATCATATTGTGAATTTGGGTCTTGTGAAGTAGGTATCCTTTGTTCGTAACTTGTGTTGTTTTTCTGAGGAGTTTCTTGTTTATTGGCTATAAAAAAAGTTGCTATTGTGGCTAAACTTGCAATTCCAACCCCTAAAATATTTCCCCATTTTAATTTTCTTTTAAGAGGAATTCTAACTACAGCATCTCTGCAATAATCTTCTTTAACAAAAAATTTTATAAATCCCATAAAAATTCCATATATTTGATGTTTATAAATCTTACTAATTTAATCACTTTCTAGTGACATTGAGTATGACTTAACTATAAAGCCAAGTCTTAAAAACTCCTAGTTTTTCTTCTCTCTATGGATGAAAAACCTTCATTGGGAATAAGAGCTAAGTCTTTTTTAGTTCAGTGCAGAAGAGTATGGCATGTCCTCAGAAAGCCTACAAAAACAGAGTATCAGCAAGTTGCGAAGATATCCGCGATAGGTGTCTTGATATTAGGAGTCATTGGATTTCTTATTTCTTTAGTGATAAAAGTAGTTATTAAGTAAATTCTCATTGAAAAGGTTTAAAAATACTGTTCTTATGGAAAAACAATGACTTTGGAAAATAAATTAACAGCTGAAGAGATTGTTAAGAAAGCAGGAATGTCAGGCAGGCCAGAGTACTATAGCGGAAGAGGAGCCCATTAGAGGAGATTTAAACTCTGATTATCTTGAAAAAATTTATTCTATGGTAAAAAAAATCATGGCAATGAAGCTGCAAAAAATTATGTGCAAATGGTTGCAGGAATCCCTGTGTTGTCTGCAACTGATTTTTTAGTTACTCTTTATTTTCTTGAGATGAACGGATGGAAATATGATTCTAAAAGAGTAAAAAGCGACGCACCTGGCGGAATTTTAGTTGCAAAAAAAGAAGATGGGAGTTATGACTTGGATCATGGAATGTTTTCCATAATGGCTGCTCTTTCTAACAATGGTAGAGATGATACACCATTGATTAGAGGAGATTTTCTAGCAAAGTACGGAAAAGGAATTGTTGATGAGAAATTGCTTAAGAAACCTGGTGTTTATTTTATAGATGGTTCTAGAGGATAAAGCAAAAGTTTTAAAAACAACCTTTTTTAACTATTATTAACTACTTCTTAAAAAGTTAAGTTGTAGTCGAGACAAAATAAGTTTACGATTTCCTCAGAGGTCGAGGTTATTGGAATTAACAAAAATAGATTATCAATAACAATTCCAATGGTCTAACTAGAAATCGTCATTAATAACTAAATTAGAAAAATCGAAAATAAATATAAGGAAGGTTAAGCGAAGGAAACCATTGGTGTCCTCGCGTTTTCAAATGATATTTATAATAAAAGTAACAACAAATAAAGAAGAAAAAGCTGTCGACATGGTGGCAGAGAAAGCAGGGAAGAAAAATCTCAATGTATATTCTGTTTCGAGGCCTCACGGGCTTAGGGGATATATCCTTCTTGAAGCTGAAGACAGAGAATCTGCAGAAGAGTCAGTTTTCAATCTTCCTTATGTCAAGGGAATAATTGGAAAAACAATAAGTTATGAAGAAGTAAAAAATATGATAGAGCCTTCTATTGAAGCAATTTCTATAAAGGAAGGCGATATTGTTGAGATAATTTCTGAGCCGTTCAAGAATGAAAAAGCGAAAGTTATAAGAATAGACAAGCAGAAAGAGGAAGTTGTAGTGAGCTTGCTTGGCGCTGTTGTTCCGCTGCCGGTGACAATTAAAATAGACAATGTAAGAGTTGTCAGAAGAGACGAAGAAGAAAATGAATAAATTTTATCAAAAATTTTTGGAAATAGCTAAAGGATACTTAGAAAGGAGATTAGAAACATCTTGGAATAAACTACGTGAAACTAGACAACTTCATTATGATTTGGGATGTCCTCACGGTGATAAATTAGACTACATTAGAAATAAAAGAAATAATACTAGATATTTATTGAGATCAATAGAAAGGAGATTACAAAAATTAACATTACAAAATGCGAACTGAAAAAACTCAAGAATTATACCGGCAAAGAATAAACTTAATTTATACTCTATGTGGAATAGAAATTAAAAAAAGATCGGAAAAAATAAATAATAATACTGAAACATACAATCTAAGGCGTTCTTTATCAGGATTTAATGATGATTTTGATGTTAAAACATCACGATTAGAAAATCCTCATAATATACCCTATGAAATACTAAATTTAAAACCAGCTATTACAAGCAATCGAATGGCTAATTTATTGAAAAATGCAAATTAAACTTTTAGCAGAAGGCGGGGCAATGAAGCCAGGTCCTACTTTGAGCCAGAAGCTCGGACCTGCTGGAATAAACATAAACCAAGTTATTCAAAAAGTAAATGAAGCTACAAAAAATTTTCAAGGGATGAAAGTTCCCATAGAGCTTGATATAAACCCTTCGACAAAAACTTTTGAAGTCAAGGTTTTTTCACCTCCCGTCTCAGAGCTTGTGAAAAAAGAGTTAGGAATTGAGAAAGGTTCTGGGTTGCAGAAGAAATCCTATGCTGGAAATGTCTCTATTGAACAGATAATTTCTATTGCCCAGACTAAAATGCAGAATCTTCTTTGTAAGGATCTTAAGTCTGCTGTGAAGACTATTGCTGGAACCTGCGTCAGTTTAGGGGTTCTAGTGGAAAATGTGCCTGCTTCACAAGTAGGAGTTATGATAGACAACGGAAAATTCGATAAGGAAATAAAAGCGGAGAAA
Organism: Nanobdellota archaeon; assembly: GCA_038045985.1. Lineage (GTDB taxonomy): Archaea > Nanobdellota > Nanobdellia > Pacearchaeales > GW2011-AR1 > JBBSXA01. The sequence continues at coordinate 53,541 of JBBSXA010000005.1, read as the reverse complement.
ACTGTAACCTCTTCAGAAAAGAAAAAAGCCATTGATGATTTCTTTACTCAGGTTAAAGCGGAGCAAGAAAAGATTGCCAAACAAGAACAGGCTGCTAAAGATGCTGCTGCTCAGGCAGTTGCGGCAACGGCAACTACTACTGCTACAACAGCTGCTGCTCCCGCTGCAGGCGCTAAAAAAGAAGAGGCAGCAAAACCAGCGGCAAAGGCAGAAGCCCCTAAAGAAGAAAAGAAAGGAAAGAAAGAGCAGGCAAAGAAGAAATAAATTAAATTAGGAAGAATATCTTTTTTTCAAAAACTTATTAAAAAATAGCTTTATAAATAACTTAAATCTTTTAAAATTCATGGGGTTGTAGTATAGCCTGGTAGTATTCCAGGTTTGGGACCTGGCGACCCCGGTTCAAATCCGGGCAACCCCATCATCAACATTTAAAAATAAATAATTTATAATTATTTCATGGCAAACTTAGATCAATCAGCTGATAAAGAAAATAGTTGGAGAAAAAATCTTGATTATTTTAATGAAAATTTAGCAGCTATTAAATCAAAATATGGAAGAGACACTTATGTTGTTATAAAGGATCAGAAAGTAGTTGATTCTGATTCAGATAAATCTAATTTAGCAAGAAAATATTCAGATTCTAGGGAAAACATTCTTATAACAAGCCCAAAAGATCATGAGAAGATTATGAAATTTAGGTCACCAAGAATTTCCAGATAAAATTATCAATAGAATAATTTAAAAACATCTTTTTTAACTTATATAATATACAAAATCTTTCCAACTTCATTCGGAGGCAATTTAAGAAGTTGTTATCCGCAAAGAAAAGGGGAAATGGAAAAACAAATGAAAGGAAGGTTAAGCGAAGGAAACCTTGGTGTCCTCGCGTTTTCAAATGCCAAACAAACAGAAAAAATCAAAATCAGCAGGAAGATTTGGCGCCAGATACGGCAAAAGAGTCCGCGCTAAATTAGTCATGGTTGAAGAAAAACAAAGGCAGAGGCAAAAATGCCCTTTTTGCGAAAAACTAGGCGTTAAAAGGCTTTCAAAAGGAATATGGAAATGTGGAAAATGCGGCAAAAAATTTGCTTCAAACACTTATTACTTAGATTAAAATGATAAATAAATTAAATAAAATTTTTCCAACTTCATCCAGAGGCAATTTAAGAAGTTGTCATCCGCAATGAAAAGGGAAAATCAAAAAAAAAAACCGAGAGGTTGTTTTTAAATGACAACATATAAATGTTTTAAATGCGGTAAGAAAATCCAGGATATGAATCTTGGGAAGAGATTTGTCTGCCCTGGCTGTGGAAGCAAGATTTTCTTCAAGCCAAGAACAGCAGTCAAAAAAGTAAAAACAGACTAATGGAAAATAGTCAGGAGATTCAGTTTACAGAACAGAATCAAAGCAATCTTCTTCTTCAAAAACAGGCGTTTCAATTAGGGTCTTTTGAAACGCAAACAGCAGTTAAGGAAATGGATTCTTCAGGAGATGAAGTTTTTAGAATCGTTGGCAACTTGATGATTAAATCATGCAAGAAAAAATAAGAGATGAGCTTGCCAATAAGGAGAAATTTTTATGTGTTAGAATAAAAACATTTGAAAAAAAGGAGTTTTCCCTCTCTGAAAGGCTCCAAAAAATGCGAGATGATCTTTTGAAATCTTCCAAGAAATAGCTATTCCAAATGACGAAATCTTTATAAAGATGACCTTTGTAAGTTTACTATGGTTTTTGAAAAATTAAAAAAAGCACTGATGGGAAGAGGCGATCTTTCAAGCGATGAATATCTTGAAATCGACCTAGAGCAAGAACAAAAAGAAAGCAAAGTTATGGTTAAGCTTTTTTCTTTAAAAGTTTATGAAGATGTGAATGATATTCTAAATGCATTAAGAGAAGGGTTCACAATAGCTCTTATTGATATCAAAACTTTAAGGCAAAAAGACTCTATTGAACTTAAAAGGGCTGTTTCAAAGATAAAAAAGACAGCCGAAGCCTTAGAGGGAAACATAGCTGGGTTTGGTGAAAACATAGTAGTAGTCACACCTTCTTTCGCCAAGATTCATAAAGAGGCAATGAAAGTAAAAGAAGAGCCTAGAAGAAGCAGATTTGACTAGATTTGGAACTTTTGTTACAACAATCAATTGATGAAGTGTTAATAACCTATTTATATTTTCTAATTAAGATTATGCTCTAAGAAGCTACTTTGTACAATATCCCTTAAAATAAACCAATACTTCCCTTCATCATGGCAGATAACCCTATATTTCAAAATGCAAAAAAATTTATAAACTAAGACTTTTTAAGTTAAGCATGAAAAAGAGTTTATTGTTCGTTTTTGCTTTAGTGTTTGTTTTGTCTTACCTGTCTGCGGCAGATACTGAAGTGAACATAATGTCCTATCCAAATCATGACATAATGATAAGCGCTTTAACCCCGGATTCAGTGTATTCTCTTATTGAAAGTTTTTATGGAAAAACAGATTCTGAAGGCAAGTTTTCCAAAATTATCCCTATAAGCCAAACAGAATTCGATTTAAAAGTTTGGATAAGAAATGCAAATACGGTAGCAGTCACAGAGAGATTTGATGGCATCTCTTCAGGAGAGAAGGTTTATTTTATTATGTTACCTGGAAACATCAAAAGAGTAGATGGCTTCAATGAATCCAAGAATGAAACAGAAGTTAATAATACAGAAGCTGCTAATGATACTTCTCAGAATATCACAGAAGAGACTGAAAATATTGGACCGACAGAAGTTGAAACTGAGAGCTCCTCAATAACCGGATCTGCCACCGAAAAAGACACAGGGGAATCTTCGCCTAAGAGTATGTATTACCTATTTGGAGCTCTTCTTCTGGCGCTTGTTTTTATGAGTGTTCTTGCAATAAAAAGAAAATCTTCGGGCGAAGAAAAGGAAGTAAAGGTAAGAAAGTTTAGCGACTTCAAAAAAGAGCAAGAAGAAGCCAGAAAAGATAACTTCATTCCCTCTTCTGATGTTCATTCATCTGATTATAAAAAGGCGATAGAAGAGGCGGAGAAAAAAATTGATGAAGCGCAGAAAGAAATAAGAAAACTTAAGAACGAAGACAGAATAAAAGACGTAAAGAGAAAGCTGATTGAAGACGAAAAAGAGCTTTTGAAATTGAGAAAAGGGGAAATTTAAATTATTTTAACAATTTTTCTAGCAATCCTATCTTAGATAAGCTGATTATAATTCCAGTTGTTTCAATCATAGAGGTTAAATATAATGTCGCTACTCTACTTGCAGTTTTAACGTTATTATTTGACTTATTTCTTTTTGCGTACAATAAAGTTCCCAAAAATGGAATAGTCCATTCATACCACTTTGGATTATAACTATTTTTGTTAATGTTTTCAATTGATTCATCCATATTTCTCTGTAACTTTTAATCTATAAAAACTTTCCTATCTCTTAATTTATTTGCGTCTAAACTATCTGTTTTCAAATCTTCGCAATTGAGAAAACAGATTTTATTGCCACAACTATTGTTGCAGGAACAAACAATGCGAGAAGCGCTGCAAATGTTGAAGAGCCGACTTTGTCTATTCCTATCCCTAAAAGAGAGTTAGTCACGCTTTCCATACCGAACTTGCTTACTATAACTAGGATAGCTCCAGATATAAGAAATGTCTGCGAGTCTTTGCCTGAAGTGTCTATAGTGAAGCCCACTGTAATCCCTATTATTACAAGAAGAAGGTAAATTTTTGCGCTGTTCTTTGTTATGGAGTCTAAAGAAAGAAATGATGACGCGCTTATTCCTATTGCAACAGCAAGAATGACTCCCACAAAAAACGCCCATGCGCCGAAAGAATTTTCCCGGGATTTTATCACCATGTTATTTCCAGCACCTATTTGTATATAAACTTTTTTAGATTGTTTTCCAAAGCATATTTTTGAAGACAGAAAAATTTATAAACCATTGCAACTCCCGAATGATTACACAATGGAAACAAGATTTTTAATTATAAGCGTTCTTGCTTTGGTTCTTTTAGCTGGACTTTCAAGTGCTGCAGTTATTGCCGAATGGAATTTTGAAAGTGAAACTTTAAATCCTTCAACAGACATAACTTCTAACGCAATTTTAGCTGTTAAAACAAATGGAACTGTTGAATTCCCGGCTGGAAACGCCCCAAGCTTAGCCAATTCTGTTTCTTCTAATAATTGGAATACAAACGATAATTTCGAGATAAAGTTAAGAACAACCGGTTATGAAGACATTATACTTAAATTTGATGACCAAGCTTCCGATACAGGAACAAAAGAGTTCAAAATCCAGTATAGTTCTGATGGAACAAACTTTGTAGACCTGCCTGGAAGCATAAGAAATACATCAAGTTCTTTCACTTTAAATCCAATGCACACTTTCAGTTTTTTAAGCATAACTTCAATCGATAATAATGCAAATACTATAATAAGAATTATTTCTACAGCAGATGCCAATTCCTCTGCAGGCACGTGGAGGATAGATAATCTTAGAATTGAAGGGACATCAATCTCCTCCCAAGTGGATTGGAAAGATAACTTCTGTCTTTTTGAAGATGGCGTTAGCGGAAATCCAGGAAGCTTGAAGATAAAGGTAAGTGATGTAACAGTTACTGGTTTTGGAGAGGACAATGACTGGTTTCCTTTTGATGAGATTGAAGTGACTGTGAATGTTGAGGTCCAAGGCCGAGATGATGTGGATAATATTGAAGTTGAGTGGGGTATTTATGATAATCAGAACGACCAGTGGATAATTGATGTGGACAATGAGAAAGATATAGACTTAAGAGATGGTGATGATGAAGATGTTACTTTTACATTTAAAATTGATAATAAAGACCTTGATATAGATGTGGATGAGCTTGAAGATGGAGATAATTATGTTCTTTATGTAAGAGCAACTGGAGATGTGGACAACACTGCAAATGATGCAACATGCAAGGCTAGTTCAAGAAACATAAATATGATAATAGAAAAAGACTTTGTAATATTAAGAAATATTGAATTGCCAGAATCTGTTTCTTGCGGTTCAACAGTTCAAATTACAGGCGACGTCTGGAACGTTGGAAGCAGAGACCAAGATTCAGTTTCTATGAGAATTTCTGCTAATGGTCTTAATATTAACCAGCTTGCAGATATTGGGGATATTAATTCTTTAGACAGCGAATCTTTTGATGTGTCTTTGAAAATTCCTTCTGATGCAGAAGAAAAATCATATACTCTTGTGCTTGAAGTTTATGATGAAGATAAAGGGATATTCACCGCAGATAATGATGATGAAGAAGCCAGGGAAAATTTTATTTTGAAAGTTGACAGCTGTTCAGCATCAGGGAATGGCAATAATGGTGGAGAAGACGCAGTAGTCTCAGCTAACATTGTTTCTGGCGGAAAGGCAGGACAGGAATTGGTTGTTAAATCTACTTTGAAAAATACTGGTTCAAAAGATGCTACTTATCTGATAAATGCCGCAGGATATGCAGGATGGGCTTCTCTTTCAGATTTAAACCCAGACACTTTAACATTAAAGTCAGGAGAGTCAGATGATGTTATGCTTACTTTTGCAGTGAATAAACAAGCTTCAGGCGAGCAAACCTTCGATATCGAGGTTTTGTCAGGAAATAGTCTTGTTGTTTCACAGCCGGTTTCAGTTACAATAGAAAAATCTGGAACAAGCTTAAACGAGATATTTGGTGATAACTGGTATATATGGGTTATTGTTCTGGCAAATGTAGTTCTTCTTGTTTTGATAATTGTGATAGCTGTTAGGGTTTCTAGGAAGAAGTAGATTTATTCTTGAATTCAAAAAACATAATTTTAGAGTTATTTGAATAAATTCTTAAGTTATTTAAATCAATCTTCTTTTATTAATCTATGAACAAAAGATTGGTTTCTATTTTATTACGTTATCCTGTTTTAATAATTATTGGATTTTTTATCCCTATTCTTTATACAGTATTTTCACCATTAACAGTCTATCCTTCCTTTTTTCTATTAAAAATATTTTATCCTGCTCTTCTGGAAGGAAATTCTATAGTTTTTCCTAACCTTATAATTAAAATAATAGATGCTTGCGTTGCAGGTTCAGCTTATTACTTGCTTTTAATTCTTAATCTGTCAACGCCAAGCATTAATATAAAAAAAAGACTTTCTATGCTTGGCGTGGCGTTCTTATCTTTTTTATTTATAAATATATTCAGAATTTTCTTTCTGTCCATCCTGGCAGTTTCAGGAAATTCTTTTTTCGATATAACTCATAAAATATTCTGGTATGCTATAAGCACTGTTTTTGTCGTTGGAATTTGGTTTGCAGAAGCAAGAATATTCAGGATAAAAGATATTCCTTTTTATTCTGACATGAAACTCTTAGCCAAAAAGTCTTATCTAAAAAAAGATTGATTTTCGTTATAAAATATCCTCTTTGATTTTTATCAATGTTTCAACCATAAATTTTTCTGTTGCTTTCAGTGTTTCGCAATTGGCCACTTCCAAATAATAGCAAGAAGGCCCGAATTGAGTTATTTTTGTTTCATTTCCTTCTTTTAGCTGCAAGAACATATACTCTCCATTTGCAGGACATCCTAAAGTCTCATTTTTTATTACATTGCTTCCAAGAATGTTGTAAAGATCTGCCAGATTCATCACTCCTATAACTCCCTTTCCTTCACAAGTCAAGTTTCCAGTGCTATTTATTACCATATCTCTTATTTTTCCCCTTAAATCTATCTCACCATTAAAAGGCACCATAGCAAGATTTTCAGGATTATTTCTTAAATAAAAATAATAAGGCTGTTTTTCTCCTTGATAGACTACAGGAATGGAGATTTGATACAATGTTAAAGCTCCCTCTTTCACAACATTTCCAGTAATTCCATTATAAGAAAATTTTGACTCTTTATAGCTTGAAAACATCCATGCTCCTAAAATAATTATCACAATAACTATGCCTATAACCAAATTTCTTGCCCCAGTCTTTGCTTTTTCTGGAATTTTTTCCTCTGTTTTTTCCATTTTATTCAATTAATTTATTTTATGTTTACTCTGCTTATAAAGATTATTTCACTCCAATTATCTTATAAATGAAAGAATCTGTAAGCTGAACTAAATTATCTCTTGGCCCGTAAATAAATACGCAGTTGTTTTCTTGCACGATTCCCGAGATATCATCTTCCTTTATAATTATAAAATTATCATTGCAGTTTTTGGTTGGCAATCCCCCAGTGCAATTTTCCCCTTCAAGACATGCATATTGCCGCCTTAAAATAACCTGGTCTAGATTGGCATAAATCTCGCTTTCAGCCAATCCGTCTTCTGATGAAATATATAAAGGCTTTCCAGCATAATTATTCACTAATTTAAATTCTCCTAAAATATTTTCTGTTTGCTGGGGATTATAGCTAAATCTAAACAAAAAATCTCCCATTTGCAGAACCCAAAAGCCCGATTGAGGAACAAATTTATATCCATTATAAATTACTTCTTCAGAAGTGTTTTGAGTGGAGGGGTTTCCCTGAAAAGCATAGCCCAAAGTGCTCAAAACCATCAGAAGAACAAGAACTCCTCCAACTATAAACTGGTTTCTTCTCTTCTTTTTATGCTCTTCTTCTTTGCTTATTATTCTTCTAACTTCCATTTTCTTGTGTTTTTCCTATGCTCTTATTTGATAAAAATAAATACGGAGTATAAAAAGATTTCTTATTGTTTTTATGAGCAATCTTTTAGATGTTATAGCCTTATTTATTTCAAATAATCAATCACTTTCTATTATCTTTGGCTAATCTTGAATTTATTATCATCTTTCTGTCACGTTTTAATTATCTAAATTAATAAAATATCCATTAAGAGAGTATGAAAAAATAAAATAAAAAAGAAAAATAAAAAATAAATTTTCCTAAGCTGTTGTTGTCGTTACTAAATCAGCACTTGTTGATGAAGTACCTTTGTAGTGCTTGCCTGTGTCTACTACTTTTGTTCGCAGATATTCAGCAGCATTTACAGTGTCTTCTTTATTGTAACCAGCAACTAAAAGAGCTAGTTTGGATGTCAAAGCAGTTCCAGTATATCCTTTTATGACAAACTGACCGGCTGAAACTCCCATCGAATCTGTGAATTGTGATCCACAGTAAGCTCCTCCTACAAGTGTAGCAGCAGCTGAATTAATACAGCTTCCGCCTACAACTATAAGATTCTTTGTTGCCACAGAGCTTGTTTCAGCGTCTGTTACAATAACTTTTCCAAGCGGCGTTGAACTTCCAACACTTCCTGTTGCTCCAGGGGTAACTGTTGATGCTGCAGATCCCACATATATTTGTGAATATACCTGGCTTGCAGGATAGCTTATGGTTGCCTTTGCCTTACTTGCAGTGTTTGCATCGTAAGAAGCAAGTGTTCCATAATAGTCGACATGTTTAGTGATATCACTATCAGTTGCCAATGTAGCTTCCCAGTGGGTTGTTGATGAAAACAATAAATCGTTCACACCAACTCCATCTGTGCTTGTTCCAGCAGGAGCAGTTTCTAAATCTACAATAATTACATGGTAATCGTTAGTACTGACATCTCCTTTGCTTTCAAAGAAGATTATTCCAGGGTTATCTATTTTATTTGCAGTGACTTCTGGATCGTTTATATAGATCTTTGTCTGGTTTGCAACTCCTGTAGAAGTGAAGTTAACTACATACTTACCCACTGTTGCCAGTGTATTGTTTGCGTTTGCAGCAGCACTAGTATTTAGCGGTGCTCCTCCAAATGTCCATGTGTTGTTAAAACCATCTCCTGCATCATCGCCTGAATAAGCGACAGCTACTGATGTGTAACCGTCTCCATCAGGGAATTCAAATCCTGCCACATCTGTTCCAGCACCAGCGCCACCTTCATGGCCAGTTAAGTTGACTACTAATGGCTCGTATAAAGCCATTATAGATCCTCCTTTAAGCTGTATTGTAGGATATACTACATATTTTGAAGCAGCAGAGTCAGCAGTAGGATACTTAAGTTGTACCCACCCATCGTCTCCTGTGTTGCCAAATGTGACTGTATATGTCTTGCCTTCAACACTAAGTGTACCTGAACCTTCTGTGCTTACAAATGTTGTTTCATAAGTCTCTCCAGAAATAATATCTCTGAATTTTACCCTGTCATTTGTGACAGAGTTTGAGCCTGTTGTTGCATTATAGACATCATACAATTGAAGCAAGTGTCCGTATTCTTCATTTCCGACAACAGTGAATCTCCTTTTGTCTTCTCCTGTAGAAAGGTTAGCCATCTCTATAGTAGCAATACTATAGTTGTTGCTATCTCCTAATTTCCACATATTACTTTCATTGTGCGCAAATTCAAATGATTTTGTGTTGCTACTGTCATCAGTAACAGTCAATGTCATGTCTTTGTCTCCTGAAGGAGTAACAAGAATCTGTCCTCTTCCTGCGTCTTCTAATGGTGTGTTTAATCCAGCAAAGTCAAATTTGAAAGATCCAAAAAAAGGATCTACAAAAGAGCTTCCTGAAAGTATAGCATCATTGCTTGAATCTGGCGCGAATACAGTAATTGCAATTTCTGTTGTTGCAGTTGTTCCTCCGACAATGTATGCATAAGTCCCAAGTACAGGATCACTACTTTCTCCTGTTGTAACTGTAGCACCGTTTGTCAGTGTTATCTTTTCAGCTCCAGCAATTACTGTTGCAGAAAGCTTAAGATTTGTTTCATCCGCATTGACAACAGCTATAGTAATCCCTTGAATTTTCTTTGAAGCTGCCTCAGCAATTTCTTTACTTGCGCTTGCTCCAGCACTGTCTGTTACTTTTATAGTAGCAGCAGTATCTGAAGTAGAAATTAATTCAATGGTGTATGTTGATCCGCTAATTGTCACAGTTGATGAAGGATTGATTTCTGAATCTAGAGTCAATTTTTCAGCTTCTTTCAACAACACAAGGTTAGTGCCATCAGTTGCAGACGCTACTGTAAAGGTCTGTCCAAATAGTGTTATTTCTTCACCTTCAGAATCAGCATGTGTGAAATTAATAGCTCCCATAGTTACAGATGCATTATACAATGGATTTGACGTCTGGCTGCTTCCCATACTTATTCCAGCTATAGGGTCCGTGCTTGAAGTGGGTATCTTTCCAAAGATAACTTTCCCTGAACCTTCTGCTCCAGCAGCAGCTCCAGCAACTAGTTTTATTGTTGAAGTCAATTTTGACTCAACATTGCCTGAAAAGGTATAATCTGCAAGAACAGTAGGAAGTTGTGATTTTGTCAGCTGTGTAAAAGCCGTGTTCAAAGATGTGTTAAGCCAAATTCTTGTTGAACTTGTATCAAGTGATACTGTTTCTCCAGTTGTACCAGTATTTGTTCCTCCAGTTCCACTTCCCATTTTAGATTGAAGGTCTGTGGACATGTATCCTGCTTGAAGTGAATCAAGCACAGAAACACCTTGGCCTGTACCTACAACAATAGCTACATCAGCAGCTCCTCCTTGAACGAATGGAGCTGGGTAGTTTGCTGCAGCAGCAACTCCTAGAGTCATACCTGTAAGCAAAATGCTTGTTCCAAGTGCCGAGATTTTCTTAAAATTTAATCTCATTTTTTAATTTTAATACCTCCTTTCACCTCTATAGACCATGTTGTCAATGACAACTTTTCTCTCTCAACTGAATGGCATAGGGGAAGCCACTGGTTGAGATGAATATAATCCCCTATAGATTATAGCCATAAGGCTTACTATAGATGTCCATTTTCCTTTATAAAACTTGTTCATATCTTTTTCGCCTAGGTCTCTAAAACCTCATCTTTCATAGGTTTTACTTATAAAGATTATGTTGTCATTTTAATATTAATACACTATAAATGGCTTTCTTATATAGATATGTTTTTAAATAGTATTTAGCTCATATTATAGTGTTTTTTATTTGTTAGATATAGATAAAATATATATTTAATATGTCTATATTAAAATAAACACTATTAATATCGTCGGAAAATGGCAAAATCAAAAGTAAGAGAAATAACTCTTGTTGAATCTAAGGGCGCTTTTAATTTATTCTCTAAACTATTGCCAGAAGAAAAAAAGTATGATTTTGACTCTCTTTCTGCATTAAGACAGCTTTTTAGCAAAGAAAAGGCAAGAATGATTCATGTCATTAAGTATGACAAACCCTCTTCAATTTATGATCTTTCTAAAAAACTGGGCAGGACGTTCAGATCTGTTAAAATTGACCTTGATTTGCTTGAAAGGTTTGGTTTTATAGAATTTATTGAAGAAAAGACAAAAAACAGGAAAAGGCTGAAACCAGAGATTATTGTAGACACTATGACTATTCATTTTAAGATTTAAGATTGTATAATTGGCGAGTAAGCATAATTTATATTATCTTGATTAACAATTGGGTATCTTGCTATAACAAAATCTTTACTCTAACAATATGTTAATCTAAGCTGAGGTTATTAATTCTAAGGTGATTTAAGCCTGAAAGTTAATCATTATAGGCTAGAAATGTAAACCAATTCATAATTATGGGGTTCCTAAGAATTAGTTATGCTGATACTTATACCTAGTTATATCAACTTAATAATAAACAGTCATGAAGATTTTAGTCCTAGGCAGACTTATTTGTGCTCCTCTAGAGTCTGAAGTTTGGTTTCCTCTTTCTATTTTGTCAAAGCTATCTAATGATCTGTTATTTACCAATATGCCAAAATAATATCCTTTTACAGGGCTGTTTTCAGTTATTTTCCAGCTAGTGTCAAGAATTCCTGTTATTGTAGAATTTAACACTTTACAGCTTTTTTCTCCACTTAAACAAGATTCTTCTTTGTCACAATTAGCTATTAAGTCCTTTATTTCGAGGAAATTGCCTCTATTATCCTGACATGTACTTGTGTAATGCGATAAAACTGTCACAAAACTTTCTATTTCATAACTGTCTATTTCTTTATTTTCTTTATTTAGAGAAAAACCTAAGAAAATTAACATTATGACTGCCAGAATGACAACTATAAGCGCAAATCCTAACATTTCTTCCTGAGCCTTTTTAGGCTTAGACACTAAAATTTCTGATTTTTGCTCCTGGTCTAGTTTTTGCTTGTTTTTTCTTATCATATTATTTTTCAAAGTTCGTTTTTGTAAAGTTCTAGTTTGGGAACTTTTTCAAAAGGTTCATTTTGGAAACCTTTTTCCAAAAGGTTTATTTTACATAGCTCACTAAAAGCTCCGCAATTTCGCATTTATTATAAAAACTCTGTCCTTGAGGTTCTTTTCTGCATAAAGACACAAAATTAGACTCATAGTTTCCAGTTACGCTAGCTCCTTTAAGTTCAATTATATTACAGCTAGGGTAGTTTGTTCTTGTACACTTAACTTCTTGATTTAGCTGTAGAGTTTGAAGTTTAGGATATATTTTTCTTATTTTTATGTCTGCCACACTCCAAAAGTCATTGTATTCCGGCAGTTCTTTCAGCATCATTACTTTGTCTTCATCAATACACGCTCCTTTAGCATTTCCAAAAGACTCTCCGCACGAAAATTCTGGAGAGTTGGCTAGCTTAGACACTAAAAGCTTTGCATTTTTTTCATCAAGATCTGACGCAAGATTTTTGACTGAAGTTAATTTGAATCCCAAGAAAAATAACCCTACTAGAGCAAAAAGCAGAGTCAAGGCTAAAAGCATAAATGCTGTCTGCTGTATCTTCATTTGCGATTTTTTATTTTTTATTTTCATAGCTCTCGCAGTTCGTTTTTGGAAACCTTTTTCTAAAAGGTTTATTACCACAGCGGACAAGCCCCCCTTTCATTTGCGTTTTTAATATTTTCAACATCTTGAGAAAGCAAGTGAATCAAGGAAGGATCATTTTGAGCTGAATTCAATTTAGCTATAAAATTTGCAAAATTAATATTACTATGACAACCTCTCTGAGCTATAAAAGAAGATTTTTTTTCATATAACTCTGCAAGACCTTCAGCTCTTGCCATGAGCCTTTTTACCTGGCACTCATAAAGATCAGGATCTGAAAAGATTGCGGCATACATCAAAGAGTCAGTTTCATAATGAAGGTTTTTCTCTTTTTCTATATATTTTGAGCTTTCATGAA
>JBBSXA010000005.1:0-40354 GCA_038045985.1 Nanobdellota archaeon | reverse complement strand
TCAGTTTCATAATGAAGGTTTTTCTCTTTTTCTATATATTTTGAGCTTTCATGAATGATTGTTCCATTTGTGCATTGAGAATTAAAGCAGAATTTCTCGCTGTTTTCAGGGCAGCTTCCAATACTAGAAGCATTAAAAACATTTTCTAGCTTTAAATCACTGAAAATCTTGAAGAAATCTTCGCTTGGATTTACAAAGCAGTAATTTTTGTTTTTAGGAATTAAAATAATTAAGTCAGCCACTTTGAAAGGAAATTCAAAAGGCAGGGACAAAATGTAGAATTGCCTTCCTTCACTAGGGCTTTCTGAAAAAACATATCTGTTTTGTATGGAAATTTCAACACCAGTGTCTGTCCATTTTCCAAGGCTTTTTTGAGAGACTTTTAGTTTTTGATTTCCAAAATCTCCTTCTTCACAATAAGAATAGATTCTTGTTTCGGAAGGCAAATCAAGAAGAGTTTTCTTTCCGTTTTCGAATCCTGTTTCAAGAGGGTTGAGCAAGACGCCTATATCTTTTGCAGTCGCCGCGTCTTCTGTAGTTTGCTCTGTGTTTATCATTTTGATTGAAACAAAAATTGCCAGCAATAAAATAAATGCTCCGACAACTAATGCAAAAAGCCAGGCAAATGAAATCTGCAAAAAACCTCTTTTTATATGGCTTTTATTAAAATTAAATATCATTTTTTAATCGTCACTAAGTCTTCCCCATAGTTTTTGTATAATGTCATCTCCACTTTTCCATCATTGGATATACACAATATTTTTTCTCCATCTCTTGTTGTGACTCCAACAGCATTGTTTGCAAGTGTTTTTTCAAAATCAATATGATCTATCTTTATAGGGGGAAAATCAAAATCATTTGGCGCAAGAATTAAACTCTCGCCAAAATCAGTGTGATCAACAAAACAGATTTCTTCAATTTTTCCAGGGAGATTGTAAGAAACTTTTTGTGATGCCTGCGAAGCTCTCCAGACTTTGTCAACATCTGCCCTAAGGCCATCGACAAAGCTTGCAATTTTTGCCTGGTCATTTGTTTTCAAGAGAGCTTTGATTGCGATGAATGCAAAAGCGATAAACGCTATGATTAAGATTATGGAGAAAATCATTCCAAAAGACAGCTCCATTGCGGCTTTTTTATTTCTTTTTTCCATTTTTTCTTTTTTTATTCCCCCATACAATTTTTTCCCTCAATTTTTTCGGCTTAGGCATTTCTGCTATTTTTCCAAGCGCTTCATTGAATTTTAATCTCATTGAATTATTGCATATAATTGTCAAATAAATTTCTTTATCTCCATAAAAAATAGTTATTCCTGCCCCTTTATTACTCATATCGGAATGATGTTTATCTTTTAATTTAAAAATATCTGTTCTCTTATCTTCAATTTCATCATATGATAACTCAGTGTACATATCAAATACTTTCTTAAAAAGACCATCTAATGTTTCCAACAATTTTTTATCTTTTTTAAAAATATAATAATTAAAATTTTGATAATTTCCTATTCCTTTTAATACCATCTTTTTCATTAATTAAAGAAAGAAACATAACTTATAAATTTTTATTCATCTCTCAAAAAATTCAAAAGGCCTTGCAACCATGCTGCAGATATTGGGATTAGGCTGATTTCCGTATTTATCCTTACATTTCACATAGTAATTCGAATTTGTGTTCCACTCTGTATAATGCTCTATTCCGCTGACCTTTATCATACGAATCCCGTCATCAAAAAGATAGCTGCAGTCATTTGTGCTGTAAACGCAGCTTGACTCTTCACTTGTTATTATTTTCAAGAACTGCCTGCCTTGGGATTCTTCTTTGAAAGCTCTCACAATTTCAGGCTGTGTGCCGTCAACATCTACAGTGTAGGAAAATTCTTTTTTGTCTTGATTTCCTCCTCTGTCAATGCATTTCAAAGAGCACTCATAAGTTCCCTGCTCAACATAAATATCCTGGCTGTGAGTGTATGAACTTTCTCCATTAGGATAGTAAAATGAGACATACTTATTTTTGCTTTTTGCGTTGTCATAGCAGGATTCACTGTAGTAGCAAGTAGCGTCTCCTTCTTTATATCCTGCAGAAGTCTCGGCTTTAAGTGTTACTTTAACTATATCCGTAGAGTCTTTTATTGTTCCATTTGGTGAAAAGCTGTCTATTACTAGGGGCTGTGTTCCTATGACTGTGAATAAATATCCTACATTGTTGACATTTCTTTTATTTTCTGGAAGAAGCGGATTATCCTGGCATCTAAAGTAAAATTTATTTTCTTCTCTGCTTTTTAATCCTGTCAAAGTTGTCGAGCACTTGTAAAGCATTTGCGCGTTCATGCTAAAAGCGCTTGAACTACAGCTCATTAAGCTTTCCATCTGTGAAAAGTCTTTGTCTCTGTCATGAGTCCATCTGCAGCTTGAAGGCTCGTTAAGGTATAGCTCAAGATCAACAGAGCTTGTATTAAAACCAATTGGCTCTCCGCTGTTTATGCTTGTGCTTATTATCCTAGGGGCTGTTGTGTCTGGCCCTGGATCAACGCAGTACTTGAAGACAAAACTTGCCGACGGTGAATCCGTCTTTGAGTTTCCATTTGCATCAATGCATCTTACATGGAGCTCGTAATTTCCATCATTTTTAAGAGTAAGATTCTCAGCTTCTAAAGATTCCTTTGAAGGCAGGCTTATTGTCTGGGTGTGATTATACTTAAGAGTTGAGCTTTCTCCAAAATAAAAAGCCATTTCATCGAATGTTCCTTTTCTTATGACATCTGTTTTGCATACAGAAGGTTCGTTTGTCTGAAGGCCAAATGTGAATGGAGTGAATGCAGGAACACACCCGAAGTCGTATTTTATATAAACTCCCCTGTCAGGAGGCGAGATTCTTGAATCAGGATTATATGAAAATTTATCCTCCAAAACTTCTTTCCATGGAGTTATTACTGGGGGAATTGTGTCTCCGCGTGTTTTCCAGACACAAAGCTCTTCTTGAGTTCCTTTATTTTCTAATTCACATCCTTGGCCGAGTGATTTGCATTGATATTCTGTGCATGGCAAGATTCCTTCATTGCATTTTTCGCAGTTTTCTCCGCCTGATGGAGCCTGCCATGGATAACAGCTGAAGCTGTAGCGCTGTTCTGTTTCTTTTTTGTAAGATGAAAGAAAAATATATACTCCTATTCCTATTCCTAACAAGTTTGCTCCGCTTAATCCTAAAATTAATTTTTTCCCTAAAAAGTTTCCTGCCGATTTGCTGAAGATGCTAGCAAAACTGTCTGCAGATGAGCCAACGAGATATCCTATACTTATCGCATTTGCCGCAGCATTTATTCCTTGCTTGTCACTTGTAACTAACGGTCCGAGAATTTTTATTCCAGTCCAAATTAGAGAAGCTATCCCCGCATTTTGTATTATGTTGCCAAGATTTGGCTTTAGATTATTATTAAACCATCCTTTTATTCCAAGAAGGTCTGAACCTGCAGAAGTTGTTCCAGCGTCAGAAGCGCCGGGTGTTGGAGACGGCGCACCTCTGCTTTGAGAATATTCCTCCCCAAGATTTAAAGCCGATGGATTTGTTTTTGAACTTCCAATTGGAAGAACACTTGCGGCTGATCCTGCCAACGCCGTAGCCTCCTGCAGAGATGGTTTTTGAGCAGCTGTTCCTAAGTTTGGGTCTTGAGGATTTGTAATTCTTTCTGCTTCTACTATTTGAGCCTCTTGCTTAAACGGATCTGGAACACAGCACTTATGATTTTCCGAACATATTTCATCTTTTTTTACAAGTTCACCAAATGAACAATTTTCTTTGCACGTACCTTTACCATTATAACAACTTTCAAAAACAGGAGTTTGAGGATAATTACGGGCAGCGGGTCCTACATAAGGTGTTGTAGCCCTCACTTCTCCGACCTCGCTTCCAATTGCATATGAAAATGCAATAATCGCAATTATCAAAATCAAGATTTCTGAAATTGCTCCGCCTTTTAATATTCTTTTTTTCATCTTCGAGTTGGTGGCTTGGTGTTTTGTTCTAAAGGCTCTCCGTCAACAGTTACAAGTGAATTATTGTATCCATATCCTTTGGCTCCTTCATAATTTAACTTAGGACCGCAGTCACCGAGAGAAGTGCAGATATTCTGCAATTGATTTCCCCACGTGCTTCCTGTGCATCCTTCATATTCTTTATCTCCGAATTTTCCATTGACACAGCAATGGCAGTTTTCTTTGCAATCCCAAGTTCCTTCTAAAAGCCCTTTTTCAAATTTAGCAACGCATTCAGCACTGGCAATAGAGCAAATATTTGTTGCATCGCTTTCTTCTTTCCAAAAATCAAATCCTGGCGCGTATCTAGGAACGCAAATCTCTCCTGTCAATTTTTTTTCATCGTCTTTTGTTTGAGTCCATACACAATCTCTTTGCTCGTTTTCGCAATCATCTTTATTTTCCTGTGCAATGCAATCCTGCCAGAAATTTGCAGAGCATCTTGCAGAGAATAAAATGCCGTCTCTTGTTGGAATTTCATTTTCTATGCATATCTCCTGTCGATAAGAAGCGCAGTTTTCTATTGTTATTTCGCTGTTATAGCAGACTTCCCTGTAGTATTCAGCTCCAGGAACATTTCCTTTTTCTGAATTTGAAACACACCAGCTCTCTCCGTGCTGGGGATATCTGTTATTTTCTTTTTTAAAATCTTCATCTTTGCATGAAAGATCTCTGCATATATAATTTCCAAACACAGGTTTTACTCTATCAACCCCTCTTTCATATTGCTTGCAAGTGCTTCCTGCAAAATAATCACAGTTTCCGCAGCTATTTGAGCCGGCATTGCTCTTCCCGACTCCGCAGCTTTCATCCCATCCAAAAATTTTTGTCCAGTATTCTTTGCTGTTTTGTTTGCTTGAATCATAAATATTTGCCAGATTTCCACAGCTGTCTAGGTAAAACACTTCATCTTTTCCTTCAATACAAGTTGTCTGTTCTGTAGGTCCGCAGTTTGTTCCTAAATCTTCTGCAGAGCATAAAACTCCAGCATAAAATTCAACATTAGAATCAGAAGAGCTTTTTTTCATGTCTGAACATTTTTTTTGAGTTGTTCTCTGGCAAGTTCTTTGAAAGTCTTCTTCAAAAACACAAGCGCCTTCTTCTTCTGATGTAACGCTTGAAATGCATTCTAACTCAGTTTTTATGTCCGACCTAAAATTTGTTTCCAATCCATAGTCCGCTGAAAGGGCTTTGCAGCTTGTTTGAGTCACAAAAGAAGCCTGATCTCCTAAAACACAGCATCCAAGAGAACATTGAGGAGGCTCACTTTCTCCAACACTCCACACGCCATTATTTTCACTGCACACTACTTGTGGAACATTTGGAAGACAGGTTCCTTCTTGGCTGTCATAACACCATCCTAGCTTGCAAAATGAAGTTGCCTGGCATGAAGTTGGAACACTTCTGTAGTCTTCATTGCATTCTGCCTCCGGCGCATTCATGCACCATGCCCCGCTTGTTGTTTTCTCACAGCAAAAACTTATTTCTCCAACAGAATTGACTTTCGGAGCTAAAATTATGATTGCAAACAAAACAAGCAAAGCCGTATATAATTTATATGATTCTTTCATTTTTTGCTGATTCTCTTTTTTATTTTATAAACAAATGTTTCTATCAAATTTATGTTTTTTATTATTTTCAATAAATCTTTTTTTTCAAGTTCGAAGTATGTATGTGCTATAATATTCCTAAAATTAATTAGTTCATTTATTTTTTTCGCTTCTTCTTGGTTTATGAAGCCTGCCTTTGCAAGATTAGTAAAGATTTCCGAGTATCTTGAAGGCATCCCATAATCTTCTTTTACAAGTATTTCTTGGCCAAGATCAATAACTCTGTTTAGTATAGAGAAACACAACATTGAGGAAGAGTGCATATTCCTAGAGTCTTCCAGATCTTTTGCAGAATTTATGTTTAAGCTGTCCAACTCTCTTTTGTAGTGTTCTATGTCTTTGATTATTTTTGTTATCCTTTCTATATCGTACATTTTAACACCTCCTGGCAATATCTGTTTATAATGTGCTTAAAATCTAGATATTCTCTAAAAGTTTTTATTTTCAGTTTGTGCAAAAATTTTATATTTTTGACAGCCAATAATTTTCCCTCTTTCAAAACCCTTGACTTGATTATTATCGGCAGGTCGTTGAATAATGAAATGTCCAAATTATCCGATAAAAATTCAAATGCTTTATTTTTTTCTTTTTCATTCAAATTGCCAATTATGCATAAGTCTATGTCTGAGAGAGGGGTATTCTTTTCTGATGCATAACTTCCAAAGAGGTAAACTGCCTCAACATTCTTTGCTTTCGATATTTCATCAGCTATTTCTTGAATTTTTTCAATTTTAGTTGTTATTCTTCTTGTCATTTTTTTCTTTCTCCATTTATTGAGTAACCTTGATTGTCTATTGTTATTGTATCAAAATCATCGCTAATAAAAGTCCCTCGTGATGAATAAGCCTCTTTTCTGCCGTCTATTAAAAATTCATAATGTTTTCCGATTCCTTCGTTTCCAATTGAAACCACATAAACTGGAATTTTCTCATAAAAAAATTGACATTCTACTTTTTTTTCTATTGGAGTGTTTACAACTTTTGTACAAATTGCAATAGATGCTATAGGAATACCTGCTACAAATAACATTTCAACTGCTTTTTTCAGCCAATTATTTTTATTATTTTTCATTTTTTCTTTTCATTTTAAGCTCTGGTTTGGAAACCTTTTTTAAAAGGTTTATCCTCCATATCCAGGCGGCCAGGCAATGCTCCTTGACGCAAATTGGAATTTATTCTCATTATTTCTGTCTGTTAATATGTAAATAGTGCTTCCATCAATCTGCTGCTTCTTCTCAACTTTCAAGTCAGGATAATAGCTCATGTAAAGTGTTGTCTCCGCATCTCCGTATCTCGTCTCCCACTCTATGATGCTGTTTGCAATTGCTGACAATTCATAAAGATTATTGTTCAAAATCACTCTAAATCCATCATAGTTTTCAGAGCTGTCTTTTGTAAGAGTCAAAGTTCTGTCAAAATTTACAACAATTCTTTTAGGAAGAAGCTCTGTTTCGTAAGCTCCCCCTGAAATCTTAACATTATAGCCTTTAGATTCATAATCCTTCTGCAGCTGCTTAAAGCAATCCTGAACTTCCTGTCTTATCTCTTCATCTATTTCTTTTTCTATATGGTTTTTCAAAAGAGGCTGCTGGACAACACATGGTAGATAATATTCGTTGATATAACAAAGATACTCAATTCTGTCTCCCTGGTAAAGAATATAATGCTCCGGGCTTATAGAGCCCCCGCTTGTAGAGATTATGTCTACAGATTTCTGGACTTCTTCCTGCAGGCAGGCTTGTATAAATGTCTGCGGGCTTTCACTTGTTCCAAAGCCGGTTATTTGAGGATAAAAAACATAGATAAGAATTCCAGCAGCAATAATTACTAATGCAATGATAACAAAGATAGTTACCTGTGCATTTTTTCTTCTTACCAATCCATCTTTTATCATTTTCATATTAATCTTTTTTATTTTATAAATTTATATAAGCTCTGACGGTTTTATTATCACAGAGCATTCATTCTGGATTTTAGGATTTTGCCAGCTATCCTGGCATTTAATGTAATAGCTTATACTTGAATCCCAAACAGCTTCGTGATTTTTTGAATATGAGTCTTCCATGAAACTGCCATCTTCTATCAAAAAGCCGCATGATGTTGAAGTATAAGAGCATACGGCACTTTCATCAGTTTTAATCTTTAAGTTGTAATTGTCTTTGTAAACTCTTGTTATTTCCGGGCCTTTGTTGTCATCTCTTTCGGTTAACCCAATCTCCAAAGAGCATCCCGAATTATCATAAACATCTGCACACATGACATGATAATTTAGCTTGTTGTCAAAATTGTAAATAATATGCTCGGTATTTAAGAAGCCATTTATTGTTTTTGTTCCATTTACAGAAGAGTTTAAATCAAAATAGCATCTGTCGTTTCTGTAATAACAGCTTGCTTCTTCATCAGTTGTGAAATAGAAATTTCCATTTGCTGTACGGTTGCTTATTACTTGAGGAGCGTCTGAATCCAAATAAATGTTTAAATTAGCTGTTGTTTCAATTTCATTTCCTCCAATGTCAACACATTTTATATAATTAGAAAAGTTTCCATTATATCTTGGGCTTAATGTCTGGGTATGAACTCTTCCCCCTGACGTCCAGAAAGGCGTGCTGGGGTTTACTCTAGAACCCCAATAGCATATTGCTTTTCCTTGTTCTGCTCCTCCTGATGTTTCAACTCTCATGTCTACAGAAATAAATTCAACCCCTCCCGTTTTGAGTATTTCATCAGAGCCGACACTGATTGTCCTTATCCCATTGTTATAATTAAACTCTATTGAATCTATTTCCAACGGAGTCTGTGTCAAGTGAATTGTGTAAATTGTATCTACACTGTTCACGTTTCTTGTTGCTGTGCTATTGGCAGGAAGGCCTGGCTGGTCTTTGCACTTAAAGTAAAATTTATTTGTTGCTTCAGATAAATCCAGCGTTGCGCTGCAAGGCCATCCATACAAATTTGAAAGCAAGGGATTTGTCTCACAGCTCATATTATTCATACTCTCATAATCTGTTCCAAGTGCTGTTGAATATCTGCATTCTGCAGGCTCGTTTACTCTTAACTCCATACTTACATTTGTTGATCCTAAAGGCACGTAAGAATTATCTGCAGGCTCGAATCTGTTTATTATTGGAACATCGGTGTCTCTTTCAGAAACGCATAAATCTATTTTGTAATCTTGAGGATTAAAGTTTGCAGGATTCTGCCTGTCTTTGCACTTTACATAAAGTTCTGCTCTTCCTAGCCTGTTAGGCGTTGTTCCGCTGACCTGTGTTAAAGGCATCGAAGCAACTCTTGGCGCTGTAAAGCTGAATGTGTGATTCATTCTGAAATCTCCTTCTTTAGAAGGTTCTCCCTGCGTTTCTTCAAAATCCAATCCTGCTGCGCTTATGCCGCTTACTTTGCATAACGCAAGCTCGTTGGTATTTATTGTGAATACGACATTATGGCTTTGGGTTATGCAGTTTCCATTTTCTTTTCTTACTCTAAATATTGCTGGAGTGGATTCATCGCTGAATTCATATCCTTCACTAAATACTTCTCCTTTTGTTATTATTGGAGGATTGTTTTCCGGCTCAATGCTTGCGCACAAAGGATTTGTTGATAACTCATTTACCAATTGGCACATTGTTCCAAGGCTTTCGCATCTATAAATATTGCACGGCTTCAAAGGATCTTCATTGCATTTGCCGCAGTCATTTCCTCCTTGAGGAGGCAGCCAGGGTTTGCATTGAAATTCTACATACCTTGTTTCTGCATCACCCCATCCCGTGATCCACCCCCAAAGGAAACTAAACACAAGCACAGCAATTGCAACAATCCATCCTGCAGGTCCGCTGCCGCCAGCTGCTGGAATAATAATTGCCAGCGCTCCCCCAACTCCCCCGCCAATCACTGCAAGAGTTGTTGCTTGAGGCGGCAATCCAAATAATTTTGCAAGTCCATATCCAATTCCCGCGCCTATTGCTGCAAAAATAGTTGCTGTAACTGCTGTTCCTGCTATTCCAGATGCAACTGTATTTCCTGAGAAAAGTGCTCCAGATTCAGCCAAGCTCATCCCTACACTAGGTGCCACAAATTCTAATAAAAAAACCCCGACACCTGTAGCCCCTGCAATACTTCCAACATAATCTCCTATTTTTGTGTTTAATTCTTCATACTCTTGCGTTCCTTCTTCAGGAAGGTTTCCCAAGCCAAAAAACTCAGCCAATTTGTTTGGATCTAATCTTGGAAAATCGCTGACTGTTCTTTGAAGCAAACTTCTATATTCTTGCCATCCTGGCTGCCTGCACTCTGCATTGCTCCCAGGATCCCTGTCACCATTCCAATCCCCTTGACAGGCTGAATATTCACTTTCTTCATTATCCCTTCCTTCTAACCCATTTTTTTCTTCTCCAGAATCACCATCTATTTTATATCCTTTTTGCCCTATAATGTAAGAGTTATCTGTTCCCTGCCCAATGTAATTTATGTAGCTTCCGCAGTCTCCCAGAGAAACGCACAAATCATTCATGTCCATTGAAAACTGAGGTTTTTCACAGTTGCAATTTATTTTGCATTGCCAATGCCCCCAGCCGTTTTTTTGATAAACAACAGGGCAGTTTACATCTGCAAAAGAGCATAATTGGGCAGGAGTATTATCTTTTGGAGGATTTCCTTGAGGGTATCTTGGAACGCAAGCTTTAAACTTAAGGTTATCTTCGTCTACTGCTCCTTCATCAACACGGCATCTTGGGTCACTCTCGCATTCATTTATCTTATTATTGTTATCAATTATTTCAGTTCCGCTTTCAGTTGAGTTTATAATGCTTAGAGGATTTTTTCTCAAACATGAGAGTCTGCTCTCTGGATTAGTAGTATCAACTGCTCTGCATATCTTTATATTATAATTTGCAGATGAGGTCATGTCAACTTCTTTGACCGCACACTGAACATTATCTTGGCATTTTTTTACAGCATCTTCATCGTCAACTAGCTTATCATCTTCCTGCTTTTGAAGAGGATTGTTAAATAAGCAGGAATAAGCTTCATTTGGAATATCATAAGCCTGAATAAAAAATTCCTGATTCCCAAGATTCATTTTTTTCTCTGCACAAATCTTGTTTCTGGCAACACCTAATCTCTCATAAGGGTCTCCTTCATTAACAATTCCGTTAAAACAAAATGCTCTCCAATGTTCACTTCCAGGAGGGTCAGAGCTGACGCTTCTCCTATGTGTGATTGTTTCATATTCGTCATCATCATCATTAAAAACCTGGAATTGATTAGATGAATTCATCTGGCCAACTATATTGTCATAGACACACCAGCTTTCCCCGCTTTGAGGCTGTCTATGGAATTTATTGAAAAAGTAAGAGTCAATACAATCTTGCTGATATAAAGGCGTGTTATTTATATCATCTGTTTGCGGGAATACCTCATTGCATTCCAATTCTGTTGTGATTTCATCCCTAAAATCCATGTCATTTCCTGATAAAAATCTGCAATTTTCCTCTGTCCTTAATCTAGCCTCATCCTCAATAACGCAGCATTTTGGCAGGCATTGTGGAGGCATATTCTCTCCTTCGCTAAATCTTTGAGTTTCTTCGTTACATAAAATTTTTGGAACATTTGGATCGCAAGTTCCATCTATTAAATTCTCACACCATCCTGTAATGCATTCTGCCACATGATTGCAGCTTGTTTCTGCGTAATTCTCACATTGGTCTATCTCATTCGGAGGGATATTGTCACAAGTAGCTCCATTACTGGATTTTTTACAGCAATACTGGTTTATCTCAATTGCGGAAGCAAAGCCTAGCTGTTTTATGCTTAAAAATCCAATTAAAAGGTTTTTTGATATGCTGAACAAATTTGGAAGAGTGTTTGAGCTTTCACTAATATCCAAATTTTTCACTTGTGTTGATTCTTTTATTAAATAGCTTTCAGCAGGCGTGTAATTAACTAGTATAAATAATTCAAATAAAACTAAAATTAACAATAGTTTTTTATTTAGCATTTTAAGTCACACATCCTTTAACAGCAAACCTGAATTCTTCTTTAGTTTTTCTATTCTCCAGAGAGTATATTCTAGTCCCATCATCTAGAAGTTTTGGAGGCCTAATGCTCCATTCTGGATGCAAAAGCATATAACCCAGCTCATTGAAATTGCAGAATCTTGCTTCCTGACTGACGATTTCCTGGACTAGGAATACTGTGTCTAGCAATTTGCTAGGAACAGTTATTTTGAACTCATTTTCTTTTTTAACTTCATTGTTCTTTGTTAAAACCATATCTGCATCAACATTTATTTCAATTCCTTTTCTAAGTATTTTCACACCTTCTCCGTGATAAGCGGTTTCAACAACATATTTCTGTTCGTTTAAACTATCTTCAAGACTTCTGAAGCAATCTACTATTTTTGAATTTAAATCTGCATAAAGCTCGCTTTCAACATGCTGAAGAAGTCCCGGTCTTTGATTGATGCAAGAAGTATAATGTGAGTTAGTATAACAAAGATAAGCTATTTTTCCTACTTGTTCATTATTAAACTGAAATTCTGTGTTTACTGTTTCTTCTGGATCTAAGTACCCTCCCTGCAGGCTTACTTTTTCAATAGCCATTCTTACATCCTCTTTAAGGCAGCTGTCAAGAAAGCTTTCAGGAGAAGTTTCGACTTGTCCTCCTGTGCCAGGCCCTCTATTGCCTTGAAAAATCAAAAAGATAACTATTGCTGCAATGATAACTATGGCAATGATGACGAAGATTGTTACTTGAGCCTTATTACTAATTCTTATACTTCCTTTTTTCATTTTTTGGCTTCCCTCTTAAGCAGCTCTATCAGCGCTTTATTTAATGAAATAGAACGAGGAATGTTTTTTTTCCATTCTTCCCAGATTTCTTCAGGGATTTCTAATAAAAATTTCTTTACTTTTTTGTTGCCTACCATTTACTTAGTAACAATTATCAATATTTAGTAATAATTATCAATAATAAATATAACTTATTATTCTTTTATGACTATTACTAAAAATAAGAGTTTCTTAGTATATAAATGTTTTCGGAAAGAAATAGCCTCCTTAAGTTTTATTTTATTATTTTGAAACTCTTTATCTTAACCAAATTATCATTAATATAGAACTGGGCATTGTATCTTCCAACTCCACCTTTCTCGTACAATTCCCATGGACCAAATTTATCCCACATAACACAATCATCAAAAGGAATGACTCTCTTACTGCTTAAAACATTTTTGCCTTCTGGATTAAAGACGTCTGTTGTGAAATACATTCCTTTCTTGCCTTTAACCTTTGATGCCAAAGTTACTGATTCATTAGCCCTAAACTCATCCTTTATCCCAACATATTCATTGTTGTCAGCTTTGCCATCTTGATTTGTATCCTGCCAGTAATTGCAGGCGAAGAATTCACCAGCATCCTCACCTGAATCTTTCCCAGAATCTGCTATCTTTAGCGCAAGACCTAGAAGTGCCGCTGCAGCACCAACTCTAAGAATTATCTCTCCAGTGCTCATTTTCTCTTTCTTTTCAGCTTGCATAGAATAATTTGACGCAGCTACAGGTGAATATAGCATACCTGTGATTAATCCAGTTGTAAGAATTTTTTTACCTGCACCAAGAATTTTTTCCAAGGCTTTACTCATGAATTCTCGTGCAAGTTAAATTATTTAAATATTTGTATACTAAATCTCCTTTATGCTATTGGGAAATAATTATTATCTACGATAGAGATAACATTAAGACAGAAAGCCTTAAATATAAGTATATACAAAGTATATACATGGAATCTTTGCAGAGTAGGGAGCAGATAATAAGAAAAGTGACTCCTATTGGAAACGGCGCGCACATATTTGCTCCTAGAAACTGGCTGAATGAAGAGGTTATCTTAGTCAGAGTTCCAAAGATGGCTTTAAAAGAAGAAATTATTAATATCTTAAAGCCGCATTTAGAGGATATTGAAGGAGCTTTTTTGTATGGTTCTTATGCAAGAGGAGAGCAGGAAAAAGGCTCTGATGTTGATTTGCTGGTTATAGCAAATAAGAAAATAACTATAAAAAAAGTGAACTTTGAGATAATTTGTTTAGAATCCAGTTCATTAGATAAAGCAATAAAAATCTCTCCGATTTTGATATGCTCGGCTTTAGCTGAGGCAAAGCCAATAATAAATTCAGGCTTGTTAGACAACTTAAGAAAAAAATACGCAATAAAAAAAGAATCCATAAAAGAATATACGGAAGAAACTAATAAAATTATAATCATAAATGATGAGTTCCCTGATTTGTATTCTATTGTTCTTAGGCTTAAAGGATTGTTTATTATAAATCAGCTTTTGTCTGGAAGAAGTTACTCACATAAAGAATTTAAAATGTGGCTTAAAAAACGTTCTCCAGAAACTGATTATGAAGAGATTAAGCATTACAAAAAAAAGAGTGAATCAAAAAAGGAAAAATTAGACATTTTATTAAACTTGTTAAAAAAATCTGTTCAAACACTTGAGAAAATGAATTATGGCAAAAAGATCAAAAAGACTTAAGTTGGCTATAGAATCTTTAGAGAAGCAAAAAGAATTGCATTTGGTAAAAAAGAAAATTGCAGAGGAACTTGGACAGGAAGAGCTTGTCAGGTATTATGAAAAAGAAATTGAATCGCTTGAAAAAAGAAGAAAAGACAGGGAAGAAAAACTAGAAAGATAAAAACATTAATTATAACTTTTTATGTCAGTCCTCTACTCGGACTAAGTCTTGTTATTGATGGTGTTGATTTCTCTCGTCTTAGTCTTCGGTCTCAACTCTAGGGGCTAGAATAAAGCTAAGATCCATTCCAGAAGTCTTGAAATCAACTCTCAACGGATGATCATCCGCAAAATTCAAAATGGTTTTTTCGCAGAGTTTTGCTCCTTTCGCGAATTTCTGAAGATACTCTAAGCTGTACTTTGATTTTGAGTTTTCTCCCAAAATTGTCGCCTCATCTCCTGAAAATTCCACTCTGGCAGAATTAAGGCCTTTGGCTTCAATAATAAACATGCCGTTTTCTATTTTAAAGGAGCAGGAATCGGCTACAACATTGCAGTCATCAATAGAGTCTATGAAATCTTCTGAATTTAGCTCAACTTTTGACACAAATTCCATTCTTCCAGCTTTTGTGTCAAAGTCTATGTCTTCCGACTCTATATCAATTAGGCTGAGGAGAAAAGTTCTTTTTATTTTGTCCTGGATTTTTATCTCAAGAAGATTGTCCTTGCTTTGCATTATAAGGGAGCTTGAGCTTCCGCATCTTCTTAAGACTTTTTTCAAGCTGTCAAGGTTAACCCCCAAAATCTCTTTTCCAGCTTCAAACTGGCTGAAAGCTGACTTAGGTATTTTAAATCCAACCATTGCAACATTAGCAGGATCCATGGCTGTTATGGAAAGCCCGAAGTCGTTTATTTTAATCCTTACTTCAGTGACTATCTCGGATATCAAATCCACAGCTTTTGCCAAAAATAAAGGAGTATCAAGTTTTATCAACATTGTTTTTAGAGCATTAGTGCTTTTTTAAGCATTATTGTCTTAAGATACTTAATTATATAAAGATTTTATTTTTATTTTAGACATGAGAAAGAATCTAGCTTCTAAGTTAGCAGAACATGAAATAGGATGGTGGCAGGCACATCACAGGAGGGATAAAGAAAAGTTAATTGAACATACTGCTAAGTCTTATCAATTGCAGTATAATACCCCTTATAAAGTATCCTTGAAAGCAGCTGAACTTAGACTAAAGGCAACTCATGAATATAATAAGGCTAAAGGGTTTGATGGAATCAATAAAGAAAAGGCTGATAAACACTGGAATAATGCTAAAGATATACTAAAACAAGCTTTTGAATTATTAATTTCTTATAGCAAATAATATAAACTTCTTCTATATTTGTTTTTTATGATTGAGTATAATTCTCCCCCATATGCTGAAAGTTCAATAAAAGAAAAAAGGATACGAGCAATGACTTCTTTATACTACTCAAGACCTGAAGTTCAAAAGGCAATTTTTAGTTTTTCAAAAAACAGGGAAACCATACCTCGATATTTTGAAGGTTTTGGCAAACGCCCTGATTCTTTGGAATATCCTGGAGATATTCTGGAATTAGTTAAAAAAGGAGCAACTTCTTTTCATTGCTCCCAGGAAATTTGGAAGAATCCCCTTGAAGTTGAAACAGGAATGAAGGAGGAAAAATTGAACTCTTTGAGGCACGGCTGGGATCTTTTGATAGACGTAGACTGTAAGTGGTTTGATTATTCTAAGTTAGCCGCAGAATCGATAATAAAAACTTTGAAACAACATGACATTAAGAATATTGGATTGAAATTTTCTGGTTCAAAAGGTTGGCATATTCTTATTCCATGGCAAGCATTTCCTGAAGAAGTAGCTGGAGTTAAGACATCAGATATGTTTCCAGAATGGCCAAGAATAATCTCTTCATATATAAGGGACTATTCTGAGAAAATACTGAAAAAATCTCTTCCAAAGAATTTTCATTCTGAATTTAAGGGTGTAGAAATAAGGAAAGGAGTGAAATGCAAGAATTGCAACGAAATTGCAAGAAAATATAATCAAGTAGAGTTCTTTTGCAATTTTTGCAAGTCTGGAGAAGCTAATAAAGTTGATAGTGATAAAACTCCTCAAAGGAATTATTGTCCAAATTGTAGAAGAGAATTTGAAATTAAATCTATGAAAGAGGTTTATGAATGTTCTAAGTGCAGCCTTAATTCTATAAACAATAAAAGCAATTTTATTATTCAAAGAGAAGAAATTGATATTTACGATTTAATGGGTTTGGATTTGATTTTGGTTTCCCCGCGCCATCTTTTTAGAGCGCCCTATTCTCTTCATGAAAAAACAGCTCTTGCAAGTGCTGTAATAAATGAAACAGAGCTTTTAGATTTTAACCTCAAAGACGCAGACCCTTTAAAAGTTAAGATAAGAAATTTCCTTCCAGATGCAAAAGAAGGAGAGGCTTCAGAGCTGCTTATGCAGGCTCTTGATTGGAGCAAAAATATTGAAAAGCCTGAAAAAAAGCTCACTTCATTTGCCCCAATAAAAATAGAAAAGTTTTCTGATTCTCATCTTCCTCCTTCAATACAGAAAATTCTTCAAGGCATTGACGATGGAAGAAAAAGAGCTCTTTTTATCCTGCTAAATTTATTCAGGTCAATTGGAATGGACAAAGAGGAAATAGAAAAGAGAATTGAAGAGTGGAATAAAAAAAATAAAGTTCCTTTAAGGCAGGGATATATTCAGGCGCAGTTTGATTGGAGTTTCAGAAATAAGCCAGTTCTTCCTCCAAACTTCGACAAAGATTATTACAAGGCAATAGGCGTTGTTCCTAATGAAGAAGAATTGAGATACAAAAACCCTGTGGCTTATGTTGTGAGGAAAATTCAAGGTGGAAGCTACAAAGATAATAAAAATAAAAAATATAAAAAAGAAAAATAAAAAATTATAAATATGCGCCTTTTAGCTTTAAAGTTGTCTGCCTGTAATGATCAAATGCCTTATCAAAGTCTCCAGAAAGAACAAGAGACACAGCTTTTCTTATGTCTCCATAAACAGAATTCCAAATTTTTCTGGAATTGTCTTTCTGCCAAACGGATTGCACAATTTCAGGCGCCATTTCATAATACTCTCTAACTGCTCTTCTGCCAATTGGTTCCGTCATCAATATTTTGTCCCTAAAATTTCTTAAAACGCTCAACTCTAAGCAGTTATCAGAAAGGCCAATTGAAGATACACATGCGGTAGTCAAATAACATCCTCCGCCTGAACTTCCTCCAGACCCACTTGAAGAACCCGAATCATGCCTATGGTTTCTTCCATAATCGTACCCTTTGTCATAAGTGGACTTTTCACCTTTAAACGGATCTGTATCCTGTATTACATCATCAAACCAACTTCCTTTTTGGCCCTCATGAACTCCTTTAGTGTATTCTTTATTGTTTTTATCTTCTCCCATTTTATTTTCCTCCTTACAATTTTATTTTAATGAACCCTATTCTGATAAGAAATACCTTTGGTATAAAAAAAATCAACCTAAAAGTTTATAAAAAAATGACCTCTTAAATATGCATGACTAATATTTCCGTCTTAGCTGACAATTCAACAAAGGCAAAAATTATAGAATTAATTTCAGGAGAATGGCCTTTGTCTGCTAAGAAAATTTATAAAATCTTAGTAAGAAATTACAAATTATCAATAACCTATCAGGGGATTCATAAATCTCTTGGGGAGTTATTAGAAAGCAAGATTTTGGAAAAAAGAAAAGAGGGCTATTTGCTGAACAAAGATTGGGTCCAAGAGATTGGTGAATTCAGCGAGAGGGTTAAAAATGATTTAGAAAGTGGAAATATAAGAAGAGATGTAAAAACATTTCATAAATTAACCTTTGACAAGCATTCCGATTTTATTAAGTTTCATATGAATCTTGTTCGGGAGACTTTCATGAAAGAGAAAAAAGTAGACATGGCCTTTTATTTTAGGCATGTGCCTTATCCAAATGTTTTGCCAAATGATGAAATAGAAAAATTGAAACCGGTTATGTCCAAAATAAAATGGAAAATTTTCTCAAACCATTCAACCAATCTTGATAAATGGTGCGCTAAATATTGGAAAAAGCTGGGCGTTCAGGTGAAAGTAGGGCAAGATATTCCAACAAATACAATGCTCATCCTGTTAAATGACTATATCACAAGCGTCTATTTATCTAAAGAGGCTATAAAAAAGTGGGATAGTATTTTTTCAATAAAGAGTTTGCAAAATGCAGACATTAATAAAATGACTGAAACCCTCATTGAAAAAAGATATAAATCAGTTGTAACAATAATAAAAGATAAAGAGTTGGCTTCTTTGTTAAGACAGTAGTTTAATTATTCTATTTCCGAAGTTCAAATACTAAAGATAATTTTAAAAACAACAGCTGACTCTTACTAAGATGATAAAAAGAGGCATTGCGCTTGGCATTTTTTTTGTTATGTTTATTTTCTTAGCTCCTTTAATTATGGCTGATGAAATTGAACAAATCCAAAAAGCTTATTCATGCCTCGACACTAAAACAAATAACTGCGCTGCATTGGACACCGAGCAAAAAGCTTTTTCCCTTCTTTCTCTTGGGAAATGTGAATCCCAATTAAAAAGTTCTGCAAAAGCAAATCCTTCCAATTCAGCTCAGGAATGCTGGGCAACTTCATCTTCAGGGACATTCAGTGCATGCAATATGATCTCAACATCAAAGGCTGCATTAGCTTTGGAGAGCTCTAATGTAGACAGTTCTAAAGCAGCAAACTGGCTTTTAACCCAGAGAAAAGTTCCTTCAGGAATAACATGGCTTCTTCAAATAGAAGCTAATGATGCAGCTGTCTGCAATATTGCCAGCTCAAAAGGAACTTTCAATGTAAATATAGCTGCTGATAAAAAACTCTCTGGCTCAGGACAGTGCTTTAGTGTTTATCAGGGAAACTACTGGCTTCAAATAAACACTAACTGCTATCAAGAGCAGTTTGATATTTCATGCGATAAAGGTTTTTTGACAAATCTTCTCTACAAAAGCTCTGATGATGTTGGAAAACTTTTTGTTTCTGGAAACACTCAAAGAGGAATAGGCGGAGGAGATTCTGTGCCATTGTTCATAAACTCTTTTTGCATGGGTGTTGGCTCTGTATGCGATTACCAAGCAACTTTATGGGCGGCAACAGCTCTCGATTATATGGGTTATATTGAGGAAACAGATTCATTGATTCCTTATCTTGAAACAGAATCTTCAAAATCTGCAAATGTCCAGTATCTTCCTGAGGCATTTCTTTACAGACTTCTTGGAAATACTCTAGGCTCAAATTATAGGCTTTCATTATTAAACAGGCAAAAAACAGTCCAGCAGTCTCCTAGAAACCCTGATCCCGCTAAAGGCTACTGGCAGGCTTCTACTTCTTCAGACAAATTTTATGACACAGCTCTTGCATCTCTTGCTCTTGATGGATCAGAGATTGAATTCCAAAAAGCAAGAAATTATCTCTGGTCTAATGGAATTCAAAACAGCAATGGCTGTTGGGGAGCTGGAACGTCAGAAGTTATTGACACGGCCTTTATCCTTTATTCTATATGGCCGGATGATCCAAGGCCAGCGCCTGAATGCACTACTGATCCGGATTGTGTTGCTCTTTTAGGTCAGGGATTCAGATGCTCAACCAATAATACATGCGTTGCAATTCCTCCAGTGCCTTTTTGCGGTGATGGAGCAATAACTGCAAGCTTAAATGAAATTTGTGACGGTTCTAATTTAGGCGGAAAAACCTGCTCCAATTTCAATTTAAATAACGGAACACTTTCTTGTTTTTCAAGTTCCTCAAGCACACCTTGCAGATACGATGCTTCTGGATGTTTTAACACCACAATACCCCCTCAATGTGTTAAGAACAATGATTGTAATTTAACACAGGTTTGCATTTTTAATAAGTGCGTTCCAGATGTTGACAATGCTGTTTGTGGCAATGGATTAAGAGAAGGAAATGAAGAGTGTGACGGAAATGACTGGGCGAATTTTTCTGAATGCTCTGATTTCCCTGGAAGAGTTTCTGGTAATATCTCTTGTGTTGGAAAAGGCAAGAATTATGAATGCACTTTCGACCTTTCTAAATGTGTTTCAGACAGTAGTGATTGTGATAATGACAGTGAGTGCGGTTCTGGAGAAATATGCAATAATGATGGATTTTGTGAGGCAGAAGTTTCATCTTTAGACTGTGAAGATGATCAAGGTTATTTCTGCAGAGGCTCTTTAGACTGCACACGAGACGGCGGAAGGGTTCTTTCACAGTATTCATGTGATTCTTTTGATTCATGCTGCAGTGTTCAATCATCGTCTTCAACATGCCAGGAATTAGGGGGAGATATATGCAGCTCCAATCAGGTTTGTTCCGGAACTCCCACTTCATCAAGCGACTTGAGATCTGGAGAAACCTGCTGTTTATCTGGAATATGTGAGGATAAAACTTCTGATTTGTCTGACTGTCAAAATGAAGGTGGTGTCTGCAGATATTCCTGTCAGACTGATGAAACTGTAAGCTATTCAACTTGTTCTAGCACAAGTGATTACTGCTGCATTAAATCCACTCCTCCTCCAAAAAAAGTAAATTATCTCTGGCTTTGGATTTCACTAGTGCTTGTTATATTAGTTGTTATAGGAATTATTTTCAGAGATAAACTAAGAATACTTCTTATGCGCATTAAATCTAAATTTGGCGGAGCTTCAAAGCCTAAAGGTCCTTACTCAGGATTCCCGCCATCAACTCCTCCAATGATGAGGGCCCCTATGCCAAGAAGAATTCTGCCGCCTCAAGGAAACAGGCAAAGGCCGATGCCTCCTAAGCCAGCTCCTCAAAAGTCAAAAGATCTTAATGACGTTCTTAAGAAATTAAAAGATATGGGGAGTTAAATGAATTATTTAAAATTATTCAAGCCGAATAAAAATAAAATTATTATCTCTTCTGCTTTAACAATCATTTGGATTATATTAAAAAAACTTTTTAGTTTTAGAGGAGTATGTGATTGTCTTCTTGGAGGATTCCAAAATTGCAATGATTACTATTCTTATCTGTTAATAAAAAATGCAGGATGTCATTGTTCATGCATTGGTATTAATGAAGTTATTATTCAATATCTGCAGGTTATAATAATGCCATTTATTTTGGCCTATATTGTTTATTCAATCATTCAAATATTCTTTTCTAAAAAATAAACTTTATTAACTCCCTTTCATTTTATAAAACATGAAAAAATTGGTGTTAATTATTCTCATTTTATCTT
This sequence comes from Nanobdellota archaeon, assembly GCA_038045985.1. Lineage (GTDB taxonomy): Archaea > Nanobdellota > Nanobdellia > Pacearchaeales > GW2011-AR1 > JBBSXA01. The sequence goes on along the minus strand of JBBSXA010000005.1, from coordinate 18,903 downwards.
TTATTAATTTAATCTCTTCTGCCACAATAGAAATGAAATCATCTTATTTGCAGGGAGAGACCATAATTGCAAAGGTTTCCGGAAATTTCTATGACACAATACAAGAAAGCAATATTTACTTTTATAGAGGTCATGTAAAGATACCTATGGATTATGATGTTGCAAAAATCGGAGACTTTTACTATATAAAAGCTTCTTTGCTTGGAAAAACAGAAAGCAATTACTCTTTGAGCATTAAAAATGTAAGGCACTATGAAGCTGGCTTGCTGAAAACTGATGATATAACTAAAAATTTTACAGTGACAAATCAAATAGCAGATTTTTCTTTAAGCAAAGGTTTTGTTATTTCTAGCAATAATTTTTCAATTGATGTGCAGAATCTTAAGGACTTAACCTTGTCTTTAAATGTCCAGAATCCTTCAAAATTAAAATCCTCAAGTCCTGTTTCAGTTTTGTCAAACGTTGTAAAGGCAATAAACTTTGATGTTTCTGAAATGAATGGAACAGTAGAGGATGCAATAAAAATAAGCAGCTCTTCTTTATCCTATGAAATTCCTGTTTTAATAACTCATTTTATTCAAACAACGCCAGAGCCAGTCCAAGAATACTGTGGCGATGGTATTGTCAATGGAAATGAAACATGCGACGGAAGTGATATTGGAAGTTTTGAAGGATGCAGTGATTTTGGCTTTAATTCAGGCTCCTTAAGCTGCAATTCTCCAGGTTCGTCGTATGAATGTAAGATTGACAATTCAAACTGCTATAACGCAAGCTCTGTAGCATGTGAAAAGGATTTAGATTGCGGGGTCGGAAAAGTGTGCATTAACAATAACTGCGCCACGATACCTCAAAATGCATCAGTTTGCGGAAACGGAGTTCGCGAAGGCTATGAACAGTGTGACAAAAAGGATTGGGGCCAGGTTGATAACTGCTCTTTTTTTAATTACGATTCTGGAGACTTAAGCTGTGTTTCATGCATATTCGATATTTCAAAGTGTTTCAATAAAATTCCAACAGGATGCACATCTGACAGTCAGTGCAAAGCTGGAGAAGAGTGTGAAAATGGAAAATGCGCTGAGATATACGGAAAAGAATGTTCTTTCAGTTTTCAGTGTGAAAGCGATGAAAAATGCAAAAGCGGTTTCTGTTTGGAGGAAAACGAATGCAGATCCATCAAAGACTGCGATGATGATGAGGAATGTGATGACTGGGAGTGTGTAAGAAAGCCTGAATGTAATGATGATTTTGACTGCAAGTATGGTGAATCCTGTCTTTCTGGAAATTGCATAAAAAAAGACTGTCTTTCTGACAGAGATTGCGGCTCTGGAAAAGAGTGCATCAATGATGTCTGTAAAATAAAAACAGGAGATGATTGCACAAAAGATTCACAATGCCTGTCCAGCCAGATTTGCGCCAATAAAAACTGTGTTCCTAAAGGAAATTCAAGCGCAAATCAAAATCAAATAAGGCTTTGCGCAGAGCTTGACGGAGTTTTCTGTTCTCTAAATCAAAATTGTGATGGCAGTTCAAGAGACATAAGCGGCAGCACTTGCTGTCTAGGAGGTTTAAGCTCATGCAAAGCAAAGCCATCTTCTTCAAGCGGAAAATATCTTGGATGGGGTTTACTTATAGCGATAGTTTTATTCTTAATTTGGTTTTTTATGACAAAGATGAGAAAAACAAAGCCAAGACAGCTTCCTTTTTAGGCAGATTTTATGTTTTAATGGATAATTGCTGATATTTCCAATACGCCTATAATTTTTAATAACACTAGCCAAGTGACAGTATGCCTCATTAAGAAGATATATTATTAACCTTCAATATCCCTATCATCTTTTTCACCTAAAATTTCTTTCAGCTTTCTTTCCAAGATCATATTTTCTGTCTGCAAAACTCTTGCAACTTCATCATACCCATGAAGCCTTCTCGCAACCTCGTTAATTATCTCATTCCATTCAAGATTTTTCATGTTTATATTTTCTGGAGAGATGATTTCAACATGAGCAGGCATGAATTTGAACAGCACAGCAATCAATGCAAGCGTGTTGTCAGACTCAATACTAACTTCCGCAAAAGTTGTGTAAATGTCATCATCTTCTTTGAATTTTCTAGGTTCGTTTACCTTTTTTTCAGTAACTTTAAGCCCTTTTTCCTGTCCAATCCTTTTTATTATGTCTTCAAGAGTTTCAACTAAATGCTCAGGAGGCTTTCCCAAAACCTCAAAAATCATAATTGCTTCAATCTTTGAACTCATTTTTATATTTCCTTCTTCTTAACAAGAATAATGCTCCAAGCAAAACGCAAAAGCCAATCAATCCATAAAACATATAATTTCCTGTTTTTAATTCTGTATTTTCAGAGCTTTTTATAGTTTGTGCATTTAGCCTTATGATACGAGGTTTCTCTTTAACTTCTTTAATATTATTTTCAACAGGCTCTTCTTTTGTATTATTAATTACTTTTTCTATGTAACTCTCTTCAATAATTTTTTCTTTTTTATCAGGCTGAGCTTCATTATTATCATTATCAACACAGGCAAGCCCCTGAGATTTAATATTATTCAAAGTTACATTTCCAATTCCATTAACTCTATCCAAATCATCAATAGAACCAAAAGACCTGGCATCAATTATTGCCTGAGCTTTAACTGGTCCTATTCCTTGAAGCTTGTCAAGCTCGCCTAAAGAAGCGGTGTTTATGTCTATCTGGTTTTCTTCGCATAATGCATATACATTTGATATGAAAAATAAAATTCCTAAAATAAACCATGTTTTATTCATAAAAAATAAAAGTAAAGGACAATTTTAAGGTTTATTGCACTTTAATAATCATTCTCATATTGGTCATTATCTTCTTTAATGTATTTTTTCCCAAAATCATAATATTCTATCTCTAGTTTTCTTCCTTTTTTTAAAGCTTTAGCGATCAAAATCCTTGAAAATATTTTGTTTTCTAAAAGCCAGTAACACATTCCTTTCTCAATTTTGTCCAAATATCCATTTGATTTTACTTCCACCCCAATTACTTCATAACTACCATTTTCATTTCTTTTGAAGGCCACAAAATCAGGAAAGCCAACTCCTATTCCAAGAGCTTTTAAAAATGGATTATATTTTCGCTTTGCAGGCACTAATTTCCCAATTTTGCCGTTCTTATCCTGGTCAACAGTATTCATCCATTTCCCAATAATCCACCCTAATTCTTCAAGATGCTGCCTAACTTTTAATTCAAATCTACCTCCTGCAGCTCTTGCCTTTTTCCCGCGAATAGAATTATTTTTCGTCATGAATGAACAAAGAGAAAAGAGTTTTTATATTTTTTAGTGACAACTGAAAGAATCAAAATATTTAATAAATCGGCATGTTTGGGTATTTACATGGAGGATAAACGACTTAAATTTATAGATTTGTTTGCAGGCATAGGCGGTTTCAGAATAGCATTGGAAAAAAATGGCTCTAAATGTGTTTTTTCATCTGAATGGGATAAGGAGGCTCAAGCCACTTATAAAGAAAATTTTGGAGAAACTCCCAGGGGGGATATAACTAAAATAAAAGAGAATGAAATTCCCATGCACGATGTCTTATGCGCTGGATTTCCATGCCAAGCATTTAGCATATCTGGAAAACAGAGAGGATTCAATGATGCAAGAGGAACGCTATTTTTTGATATAAAATGAAAAAACTTACATTAAGAGAAAAATCAATACTGGCAGGATTATATTTATCCAAATTCGACACCAACGGTTTAAAGTTTTTAGGGTTTGATAGTTTCACAGAAGCGTTTAATGTTATTGGTTTAGCATTAAATGTTCAACCTGCATCCGTTAAAAATTATCGAGATGAGTTTGATCCATTATTTCCCAACAAAAGACAAGGATGGCATAAGCGAGGGATAAGGGAATATTGTAAGAAGATCTACGATAATTTTCATAACTTAGATTTGGCAAATTTTTCAACATTACTTAAGAAAATCATTTATAAAAATCAAGATTTAGATGTATTGATGGAAGAAGTAGCAAAAAAAGAAGGAGATAAAGAAAGCTCGTTTGCAAAAAGACTTATAACTGGACAAGCTGCAGAGCAATATTTTAAGGATAATTTTTTGAGTATTGATTTATTTAGAGGATACAAAATTGAAGATACTACAAAAATTGGTTGTGGTTTTGATTTTAAACTAATTAAAGATGAAAAAGAGGACTACTTGAGTGTTGAAGTAAAAGGTCTTAACGAATCGAAAGGTAACATAGCTTTAACAAATAAAGAATATATGGTTGCAAATCTTTTATCAAAAAGATATTTTATTTTTTTGGTTAAAAATTTTAAAGAAAAACCATCTCATAAGATATTTCGAGATCCAACAAATAGTCTAATTTTTAATAGGATTGAAAATAGAATAACTCAAATAAGTTGGAATACTTTGATTTAATATGACTATCTTTACGAGACTTAGAAATTATTCTCTATTTGAAATATTAAATATTTGTAAAGATAAAGATTTGATTGTAGTAGATTGTTTAAAAGAGGAAAACATGATTAGTATAGAGGAATACAATTCTGGAGGACTTGGAGATTGCCTCTTTGAATTTAATCGGATTGGAGAAGATACATTCAAATTAGTTTATATAGATAAACTTAATTTACAACGTTTTTGGACAGGGAGACATAAGAATAACTGACATGGGAAGTTTGAAGGTTGGGAAAATTACTATGCAAAGAAAGGGCGGAGATGCTGGAAGAGAATCGGCAAAAATGCTTCAGTTTAAGATTAACCCTTGTTTATTGTTTGATGCAAAAAATGACTGATATCCTTTCCAGAAAAATGAGAAGCGAGGTCATGTCTAAAGTTCGCTCTTCAAAAACTAAGCCAGAATTAAAATTAAAAAAATTAATGGGAAAATTTGGATTTTCTTATCAGCCTAAAAATATTTTTGGAAAACCGGATTTTTCCAGCAAGAAAAATAAAATTGTTGCATTTATTGATGGTTGTTTTTGGCACGGATGCAAAAAGCATTATCGTGCGCCGAAACAAAATTATAAATATTGGCGTAAAAAAATAAGGAGAAATATTGAAAGGGACAAGGAAGTTTCAAAACATTTAAAAAAACAGGGTTGGAAAGTTATTAGAATTTGGGAACACGATACAAAAAATAATTTTGGAAAGTTTTTTAATAAAATTCGAAGAAGTATAAAAAACTAACTACAAATCCCTTGCCTGCAGAGTTTTTCTGCCATTTGCGCTTGCCCTTTTTATTCCATCCCTCAAAATCTCCTCAACTTTTCTTTCTAAGGCTTGTTCGACTTCATCAGCAACACTTGAAATTGTTTTGTCTTTGTCCAATTCTTGAACAGTTTTTCTTATATTTGATTTTATTATGAGTGACATTATTTAATAAATTGTACATTATTTATTAATGTTTATATCCAAAAATTTTATCTCTCTTCCTTTTTCAATTGCTTTTCTTAGTCTTGGATTAGGGTTATAAATCCATAAAATTCCTTTATGACTATCTATAATCATGCCTCTTTTTTCAAGATAATCCAAAATTATGTTGAGTGTTTGATGCATTATTTGTTTTGGAAGTTTTTCTTTAATCTCTTCTCGTGTCATCATTTTTTCAGCTTCTCGTAAAACCGTTTCTACCATTAAAACCGTTTTCAAATTGGGATAATGTATTATTTGTTCCATCTTTATATAAATCAATATATTTATTTATATAATTTTATATAATTGTAAGTATATAAATTTTTTGGTTTGTTTATTATCAAATTTCTTTCTTCAGAGCATTGTAAGAAGTTAGTATAAAATAAGGAATTATCAATGCAAATAAATATTCCTCTAGCGGCATTAAGCCTATTTTTATTCCAACAAGTCCTGAGCCTTCAAAACTCCAATGCCCTCTCCATATCGTAAAACTATCCCATATTATTGCAATTACTAAAAAAATTAAAGGAATGATTACTCTCTCTCTCTCTCTCTCTCTCTCTCTCTTTGACTTATAAAGCTTCATGTGAAATTTTTTCTCTAGTGCCAGAGATATGCACAATAAACCCAGTAAGATAATTAAATATTCCATATCATCTCAAACCAATAACACCTTTTATCTTTTTAATTCCTTCGATCCCAATTCCAAAAAAATCTTCAAGTGAAATCCCTAAGTTTTCAATTTCCTTTATTATCTCCCTGTCACAGCCGGCAGCGAACCTTTTATCCTTGTATTTTTTCATCAAGCCTTTTGCGTCCATATCTGAGATTTTTCCTTCACGCATCAAAGCATAAGCATGAATTAATCCAGTAAGGGTTTCAGAAGCTGCGAGAGCGTATTCAACTTTCTTAGTTCTCTTTTTGTCTTTTAATTTTGGTAGCTCTTCAAAACTATAGCCATGGCTTAAAACAATTTCAATAAATTCTTTGTCAAAACTTGCATTTTTCAAAATTTCAGGAGCTTTGGTTAGATGTTCTACAATATTTTGCTTAGTTATTTCCCAATCAATATCATGCAGCAAGCCCAACATCGCCCAATATTCAGCATTTTCTCCAAGTTTCAAAGCAAGTTCTTTCATAATAGCCTCACTTTCAAAATAGTGAATAAAATTCTTTTCATCAGAATTATACTTTTTAAGAAGTTCAATTGCTTTTTCTCTTGAAATTGGAAAATTTGGCATTTATACACTTAGCAACAATATTATTTATATAGTTTTCTTGATTGGTAAATAGGTGTATAAAACAATAGATGAAAAAATAGCTGAAGAAATTATTTCTCAATTAGAGAAAATAAAAAAGTCAGGCACAGATAAGATAAAATTTATGGATTCTAACTACACTCCAGACGATCTTATTAAAAATATAAGAGATGAAACTGCTGTTGGAATAGATTATTATAATATGTGTTTAGAATATAGAAAAAATGCCCAGGATTTCAAGCCCTGAAAGAGATATATTTTATTGAGTTGTCGGTTAATTCAGAATAAAATTCTTTAATATAATATAACAACCTATAATTATTCCCTTTTTTTGGCTGGGATGGGGTGGAAGTCTATATTATATTCATGATCTGATAAGTAGATTCTTTTCGTCTTTGATATAATTTGATCTTTAAATTCTTTAAAAGTTAAAGAAGGCATTTCCCCGATATTTAGAATTTCTTCATCAGACCCCTTGCACATTATTTCAAGAGAACCAAATCCCTCCATTACAATATTAAATTTTGAGGTGTCGTCTCCTGTGTAACTATGGATCCATCCTAAAACTTTCTCATTATATTTTATAGCATCACTCATGGTGGAATAGAAGTGAAGTAATTATATAAATTTTTATGTTATGCAATGTTATAAATCATTTTCCTTCAGAAGACCTCATTAAAGGAAAAATCACGCATTCTCTGATGGGCTTATCAACTAAACACGAGAAAAAACTTTCACTTACCCCAAATCCGCAGGTTGGAGGCATTCCGTACTTCAAGGCCTCTACAAAGCTTTTATCATGCTCATGTGCCTCAGAGTCGCCAGCTTCTTTCATTTTTCTTTGATCCTTAAAACGTGCTTCTTGATCCAATGCATCATTTAACTCAGAATATCCATTCCCAAACTCTGTTCCAGCAATAATCACCTGAAATTGCTGAACTTTTCTGGGGTCTTTCGGATTTCTTTTTGCTAAAGGCGTTAATTCAGCTGGCTGCTCTATCAAAAACCCAGGTCCCTTTAATTTTTTTCTACAGTGCTTCCATAATATATCAACTAGCCTCCATTTTCCAACATTGAGGTCATAATCCATATTTAACTCGTCAAGTTTCTTTTTGATTTCTTTTTCAGAAGCTTTGTAGATGTCAATTCCAGTGTATTTTTTTACTGTTGATTCATAATCATAAATTTCCCATTTTTTTCCAAGATCAACTTCATGCTTTCTACTCTCAAATTTCAATGTCCCTATGGTTTTTTTTGCGATTTCTTTATACATTTCTTCAACTAATTTCATCCCATCCTCATAATTTGCATAGGCCCAATAGAATTCCATAGATGTGTAATCCTGCAGGTGCTCGGCATCCATTCCCTCATTCCTAAAAAGCCTTCCAATTTCAAATGTTTTTTCATACCCTGCAACCATAAGTTTCTTCTGCCATAACTCTCCCATTGAAATTCTGAGATAAACGTCAATGTCTAAAGCATTATGATGTGTCTTAAAAGGCGTAGCTGCTGCTCCGCCAGCAGAAGTCTCAATTACTGGAGTCTCAACTTCAGTAAATCCCTTTTTTATTAAGAATTCTCTTATTGTTTTCCAGAAAACAGCTTTTTTTTCAAAAAGCTCTCTAGTTTCTTTATTCATCAATATATCAAGATAACGCTTTCTAAGTTTTTCTTCATCATCCTGTAATCCGTGCCATTTTTCAGGCAAAGGCAGAATGCTTTTACTTAAAATTTCAAGATTATTCACAAGAATTGAAATCTGCCCTGTTTTTGTTGTGAAAATTTTTCCCTCAACTCCAACAAAGTCCCCGCTGTCAATATACTTGTTAAAAAGATCAAATGCTTTCTTTGGTGTTTTGTCTTCTTGAAAAACCAGCTGAATATCCCCTGTTCCATCTCTCATGACACAAAAAGCAATTTTTCCAATATCTCTCTTAGACATAATTCTTCCAGCTGTTTTTACCTTAACACCAACTTTAGATCTGCCACATTCAGAGCAAGTGTTCCTCTTGTCAAACTTATTAGGATAAGGATTTATTCCTGCTTCTCTAAGTTCTTTCAGCTTTCTTAGTCTCTCGTTTATTATCTGATCTTCCCGCGACATAATTATATCAGTGAATAAATGTTTATAAATTATTTGAGGGTTATGTTTTTATGAGATATTACCTTGCTTTTCTTCCAAGCCAAGGAGTTCAAACATACTGTGAGGCTTTTTTAAAGGAAATTAAAAGGGAATTTAATTTGCAAAATGTTAACCAAAGATCAATTCCTCACGTAACTTTAAAAAATCCATTTGAACTGAGCTCTCCGCGTGTTTTGGAGGAATATTTAATTGATTTTGTAAGAAAAAAAGAGCCGCCACTCATGAATATTAAAGGCTTTAGCAATTTTGATCAAAATGTATTGTATCTTGAGGTAGTTCCATCTCACGAAATGTTTTTGCAGTTTGAAAAACTTATTAATGGTCTTAGACAACTGAGGGAAGTTGGCTGGAGCGAGCATGATGGGTTGAGAAAAAAATTGCATGTGACTGTTGCAAAAGGAATCAGAAGTAATTTTAAAGAAGTGTGGAATTATGCTTCTAAATTTCGTCCAAATTTTTTAGAGAGCTTTAACAACATTTCAATATTAGAAAAAACAGTAGACAGAGGGCCAATTATCAGAAGTTCCTATCTTTTTGACCCATAAAATCTTCATCCATCTGCGTAATATCTTTTTTTCCTGAATCCTTCTTTTTCAAGCTCTGAATTAACCATCTCATCAGCCATCTTTTGGAATTTATTTAATCTTGAAACATGATCATATTTTATTTTTTTGAAATTCTCCTGAAGTTTTTGAACTATCAAAAACAATTCCAGCATCTGCGGATTTCTGACTTTATATTTTCCAAGAAGCTGATTAACAATTAACTCTGAATCCAAAATACAAGTTACTTCATCCTTTGTAAATTTAGACGCAATTTCAAGAGCTTTGATTAACGCTTCATATTCTGCAATATTGTTTGTGACTCTCCTTCCGATAAACTGGCTGTATTTTGTAAGGATTTCCTCATTGTCTCTGATAATAATTCCTATGGCTCCTGGTCCTGGATTGCCCCTGGCGCCTCCGTCAGAATTTGTGTAGATCATCTATATTTTATTATCTAAAACTTTATAAATTTGATTTTTATTAATGTTAGATGGGGATAGAATGTCCTGATGATTATGCAGGTTTTACAGCAGAAGTTCCTCTGGAAATAAAGATGACTTCAGCAAGAAAAGGGAGTTCTGAATATGGTTTATCTGATAATAACATTCCTGTTTATTTATTTGAAAGGTTCGGACATTTAAAGTTTAATAAGGACATTGTTCCAGAAAATGGCAGATTAGCTGAACTATTAAGAATGAATAGATATGGCTCCTCTATAATTAGTGCTAAACTTTCTGTTCAGGGCTCAGATCCGATTTTCTTGAGCAGGATAAGGGAAGTTGAATATTTGTCGCTAAAAGATTTAACTAATTCTATTAATAATTTATAATTGGATAATTTAATCTTTTAAATATGCAGCACTTTGAAAACTTTGAAACCTTGAAAAGGCTCTTCTTTTAACTCAATATTTTTTATCTGTGAGTGTTTTGGGCCTTGTTTGCAAAGCTCAATCATTTTATTTACTGGATCAGGATCTCCTTCTAGAAAAACCTCCACTCTGCCATCTTCAAGATTTCTTACAAACCCCTTTACATTTAATTTCTCAGCATTTTCCTTTACAAAACTTCTGTAAAATATTCCCTGCACTGTCCCAGTAATGTAAAGTCTTAGTGATTTTTTCATGAAAATAGTAGCTTTAGTCCGTTATTAAAGATTTTCCCAAAACCTTTAAATAGAAAATTCTCTCAATTCAGGCATGGAAGACACAAAAAAAGGCGGATTGTTCGGCTTTCTGTTTATATTTGTTGGTTTGTGGATATTTCTTCTTTTAACAGGAAATAGTGAAAAAGGATGGGAGTGTACAAAATTAGTTGTAAGCACTTATTGCACTTTTGACGAATTCTTTTTTTCAATAGTTAATTGGGGATTTGTATTATTTTTTAGCGTTGTAAGCTATTTTGCAGGGGTTATAGATATTAAAATTATTCAGAGAATCATAAAAAATAATAAGCTCAATTATTCTCAAAAAGCATTGAAAATAACTTTTACTCTTATTTTAACATTGATAGTCGTCATAGGAATAATAGGAACACTTGCTTTTGATAATTGGGTTGGTGTGATGATTTATGTTATTATCTTTTCTATATTTGCAATGGTTGTGGCATGGGTTGTAGGAAAAATTAAAGGCTATTAAATAAGAATATTTATGTAAATTGTATCAGTGATTGGATTTCCGAAATTGTTATCGCTGTTTTTGCATCTGCAGCTTAATCCTCTAAACCCCGTGTCCCCTATGTTTTTTCTAGATGCTAATTCCCACTGAAATAAGGAGTTGTAAGAAAAGAAACTTGCATTGTCAAAGGATGTTCTATTGATTATAGTGCTGTTTATGCACTGGCAGAGGCTTGCATTCGTGTAGTCTAAACTTACATTTACTATTGCAGGAGTCGTTATAAGATTATTTGGATCATAACCAGGATCTTCAGGTTTTACAATAAGAGTTACATTAACATAATAGTTGTCATTATCCAAATAGAGGGTGCTGCTAAAATAAGGAGGCAGTGCATAAACAAGCGTCGGGTCTCCAAGAAGATAATAATATTTACTGTTCAAAGATTCATTTGTGTATCTCTTTAAAATTTTCCCAAGAGAGAGATTTTCACTGCTTCCTCTTAATAATTCAGAATTAACCCTGCTTGAAGGAATATCTTGTGAAGCTCCAAAAAATCCAACACCTCCTCTTCTAATGAACTTTGTATTAAACAATTTGTCTTTGTTTATTCCATAATAATTTCCATTTGAGCAGCTTTCTGTAGCACCAATACTTAATGATAGTTCAGGAATTTCATAAGACCATATTCCTCCAAAGTCAGGAGTTCCATGTCCATAAAACAGAATTACATTTCTATCAGTAAAATCACTTTTATTAGGAAGCATGTTCTCAAGACATTGTGTTGGATAATTTATGGCAAGTTCATACTTGCACAAGGCATTATATCCAGAGTAAAGATACTCCGTGTGCAAATTACTCATGTCTAGTGTTGTAAAATCTTTTTGATTAAAAAGAAGCCTATATTCTTCTCCATAATTATTGAAAAATTTTGTTTTAGCATTTGTTAACAGCTCATCAAAAAATATGCTCTTTGCAGCTAATGTGCTCGTGTCTGAAACAGTCACTCCAAAAAGTCTCCCAACAGAAATATCCTCTTTGTCATCGCCTGTAAAATCTCCATATTTATGGTCATTCGCAAAAAACAATCTGCTTAATGAAATTGATTTAGGATTAGCTATTACAGTAAGATAACTTAAATTGGTATAGCTTATGTTAAGAGAAGATAATGAGTTTTTTAATTGTGTATTTGCATAACTAAAGACTTCAAGACTTTTTGTAAGATTTTCTGGTCCGGAATCTGCAGGACCGTCAAAAGAGTAAGGTTCTACATTTGTGAATAAAATCAGCTCTTTTTTTGAAGCAGCCATAATAGGCGCAACAAGGGAAGCTTTGCAGTAATTATTAATGATGTTCGCTCCACTTAAAAAAAATTGCTCACAGTAAGAACTATTTATATCTCTTGGATTTGTGAGTATTATTTTGTCAGTAGATGTTTTATTGTAATATTTTTGTTGAATTTCAAAAATATTATAGCTTTCATTGCATCCTTGAAGCGTTCCGGGCATATTTTGCACGCAGATAACATAACTGTTCTGCAGGATGCTTGAATTTTCATAAGATGAATTATCAATGATTAAAGGAGCATTTAATAAAGAGGCATAAGCTGATGCTATCAATGCAAGAGTGTAGTTGTCTTCAACGTAAATCGTGCTGTTAATGCTTTTCCAATATTTGAAATAGTTATTGGCAGAGATTTTTTTTGTTGAATATGAAGAAATATTATTTTCAAATTCTGGAGATAACTGTCCGATGATTGTGATGTTTTGTGTTTGGTAGTCTCTTAGAAATTTCATAATAGAATAACTGTCATAAGAGCTTGCATTTGAATAATTATTGCTGTAATTAAAATAAACTATCTTTTCTTCTCCAGCTAAAAAGATGAAGTTTTGTGAATTTCCCTGCTGGGAAATAATAAAATTATTAGGATTATTTAGCTCATAAATTGTTATGTTTTTAGTTGCATTTGCAATATTCTTCATGTGAATGCCAAAATGAATTATCTGGCTTTGGTTTGTCCAAAATGTAAAAGTGTTTTCTGTGAAGTTTCCTTCTATAGGGCAGACATAATTGAATCCATACCATCCTAGCTGTGATAGAGCATTGCAGGTTGAGAAATTGCTTCCTAAATAAGGCATTAAATCCCAATTATTAAGGCTGAAGGAAGGAGAATCTGTTTGTTTGATTGCAAAATTGGTTGGTTCATCTTCTTGAACTATCAATAAAGGGTATTTTTCAGCTTTTGTGTCTTCCCATATAGCTAAAGGAACAAGCTCTAGAACATTTCTCCAGTTTTTGCTTGAAACCAAAAAAACTTCTTTTTGAGTATACATTTCGTTGTCTTTTGAGTTTGATTTTATACTGCTCTGATTTTGATTTACACTTAATTTTGGCTCGCTGCTTTGTATCCTTAAACTAGAATTGCCGGTTAGATTAGCAATAAAATAATATTCTGGAGGCTCTGTCTCAGGAAAACTCTCATTTTGAAATTCTGCAGCCCATGATGTTGCCGCTGTACTGCCTGAAAAGACAGCATCTGAAGGATTTAATGCAACACCATCGTCAAATGGAAATCCTCCAGGGAAATCATGCTCCCAGACTACAAAATTGACTTGTTGATTGTTGCAATTTGTTCCTTGAACTGTTAAAGTTACTTGCTGACTTTCATTAACATTTGAAGAGCTCCAAAATGCATTTGTTAAATTGCATGCTTGAATATAACTGCACTGATATGTTACATTACAAGTTTGATTTGATAAACAGCTTCCGCAATTTAAAGGATTTCCACACCCGTCATCAGGATTTCCACAAGTCGCATTATAATAAGAGCAATTTTTTAAAGGTGTGCACCCTCCAGAACTGGTGCTTGATGATGAGCTGGATGAAGAACTTGAAGAACTACTGGAACTTGATGAACTAGAAGAAGAGCTGCTGGAAGAGGAGCTAGAGCTTGCTGAGGGAGGATTTTCTCCTATATTATAAGTATAAATTATATTTCCTATAACTTCTCTGCCAGAATTGGGCATTAACACTGGAGCTATTGAAATTTTTGTCAGATTTGTGGCATTAAGATTACTAAGATGAAAAAAGAAAATTTCAGTTTCAAGTTCGTATAAATTAGTTTGTCTTAAGAATTCTTCGCTATTTTGAGAGCCGTAAAAAATAAATTTCAATGCCTTCAAATTCCCGAACCCCGGGTCTCTCTTGACTCTTACACTAATATTGTTTGAGCTGTTGTCTATTAAAACAGATTCTATACTAACATCTAAAGTCAATTTGTTAAGCGATATTTCATCGTTGCTGCCGCTTATAACATTTTTGATAACAACCCAAATAATAGTTAGGGCAATTATCACAATAAGGATTACCAATAAAATAGTTACTAATTCAGACACCCCTCTCTTTTTCATTTTATAAAGAAGTTTATGTTGTTAATAAAATTAATCATTAAATCTTCTGTCCATTTCATTGTTGATAATCGCAACAACTTGAGAGGCAAAATATATTTTTGGACCAACAGACGTTAAAACAGCCATACCTTTAAGTCTTTTCAGCTCCTTTTTAGGCAGGCCTTCATGATCTCCTAGAATAAATGCATTTTTTGGTGAAATTTCAATTTCCCTCAAATCTCTGCCCTTTTTATCTAAAACAAAAATTTCATTTTCTTCTTTAATCAATTCTTCTATTACTTTTAAAAGAGATTTTTTTTCAATAAAACATCCTGGAAACACTTCTTTTTTCTCTCCAGACCTGTATTTGTAAAGAAGTTTCTTAATTAAATTTCCAACATCTCTTTTGCTTATTGGAGTTCCTTCTTTAACCTGAATTTCTATGTGTTTAGGAGGATCAGGCATTCCATAAAAAACAAGATGAAAAACAACATCTTTTCTGAAATCATGGCTAAGAAAAAGCCCTTGGATCAAAGAATGAATTGCAATATCCATTCTTCCAGCTTTCATCAGGTTTCCATCTGACAAAGCTTTTCCTGATGTTGCTGCTTTGCTTGAAAAATATATTATGTGGCGCATTATTACTAAAAAAAGAAGAAGTTATTAAAACTTTTGAAGTGTTCGGCAGGTTTAAAATACTAGGCTAATTCTTATTTATATGAGTTTTATAGAAATCCACCAGGGTTGTTCTCCATATCCCCCGGCTTGTTGGGGTCCCAGTGGGCGTTACATAACTGTCTTTAGCTCTGAATTAATACATCTTACTGGGCATTTCATAGTATCTTTATTGATAGGATTATTTTTTATTGGGATTCTTTCATATATGAAAAGAAAAGGCAAGACTAAAATGTCTTATTGGAAGATTATCGTGATATCAATTATTACAGTTATTTTGTTATTTTTTCTATTGGCGATGATATTTCCAGTCAGAGTAATGTATTAGCAATCCTGTGCAATACCATTATGCGAACTGGGCATAAGATATAATTTTGAGAATTAATAGATTTTAAAGGTTGTTGTTTTGCAAATTCTCCTTAATACATAAAATAATAAAAACAATCCTCTCTTTAATCCTTCATGGATTTAAGGCTTGGTTTTTTGTCTTCGCATAATGGAACTCTTGTTAAAGCGATAGTTAGAGAGATAAATGAAGGAGAGCTTGATGCAAAAGCTAGAGTTATTATAAGTAATAATCCAAATTCATTGGTCTTAGATTTTGCCAATAAAAGTAGAATCCCTAACTATTGCGTAAATTCTAAAAATTCAACCAATCCTGATGAGGCAATCTTAGGAAAACTAAAAGAGTATGATGTTAATCTTGTTCTTTGCGCAGGCTATATGAAGAAAGTAGAGGATGTCTTGATAGACTTTTATCAAAATAGAATGCTAAATATCCACAGGTCTTTATTGCCAAAATATGGCGGAGAAGGAATGCATGGGAGAGCTGTTATTCAAAAAATAATTGATTCAGATGATGTTGAATCTGGGGCAACAGTTCACGTGGTCACTTCCAGCTATGATTCAGGAAGAATATTAGCTCAATATAAATTTCCAAGATATGAAAATGATACTGTTGAAACTTTAGAAGCAAGGCTCATTAAAGTAGAATGTGCCATGTACCCTCAAGTTTTACGAGATATCCAGCAAGGTTTGATAAATTTAGATGAAGAATAATTAACCTATATCTTAAAAATTATTAAAATTCATTTAATTTTTTCTCAAGAAGACTTCTTACATTCTCTTCTATTTCTTCTGCCATTTGTTCATGACTTTCCAAAAGATAACTCAAAGCCACTGAAGCAAATAGTTTTGATCCGGCTTCATCTTCATGATAAGTTCCAACAATTCTTAAGTCGTCAGGATGTAACTGGTGCCCATATATAGCAGGATGTTCATGCTTTGTCTTTGAAGCCCGAAAGTTTTTTTCAACTTCTTCATGTGCTATCTCTAGATCCTTCCTGATTAATTCAGCACTTAAATCATTTCCTACAAGTGTTGTTAAAACAACTTTCCTATCATCCAATCTGGTACCATCAGCAAAAGGAATGACTTCCACATAAGGAATAACCATTTTATCTTGAACAAAAACACCCCTTTGATTTAACAAAGGTAAAATATATTTATCAAAGTCGTCTAAAGACAAGTCACGTCCAAAGATATAATTTGCTGAAGCCATAAACTATAATAGTTTTAAGAATTTTTAAAGATTTATATGGTCTATCTTAGCGAATCTCCTGCATAACAAACTCTGGTTTTGCAAAAATACCATTTTGATTAACAACTTTAAACATCCCAATGAATTTATCACCTGAAAATACACAAATAATTTTGTCTGCTTCTAAGTTTTCCTTTTTATCCAGAAAATGGCTATGTATCGGTGAGCCGTGTAAAATCTTTTCAACAAAATCTTTTTTTATTTCAATAACTTGGTAAACTTCAGACACAATTTCTGCAGGGATTATAATATCTCTTAACAGTTTTTCATCACCTTTTTTATATTCATCAACTGCCTTTTCAAAATCATATAAATTAATAATTGTTTTTTCTTTGAATATTCCTGCGCGAATTCTTCTTAATTCTAACATATGAGCCCCTCCAATATGCTTTCCTAAGTCATCTATAAGCTTTCTTATGTAAGTCCCTCCCTGAACATTTGATCTGAAAAGAAAATCTTTTCCATCTTGCTCGAGAATTTCAAAACTTTTGATTTCTCTTTGTCTTTCCTGTCTTTTGACTCTTGACTTGACAGGAGGTTTCTGGGTGATTACTCCCGTAAATTTTCCTTTTATTATTTCTTTAATTTTATCAATGGAAACTTCTCCATGAATCCTCATTATTCCAACATACTCTTTGTCTTCTCCCAAGAAAAATCCAGTGAGCTTGCAGGCTCTGTTCAGTGCAATTGGCAAAACTCCTGTGACTTGAGGATCAAGCGTTCCAAAATGAGATGTTTTTCTCAAGCCAAGTTTTTTCATGACAAATTCTGAAACATCAAAGCTTGTTGGCCCAGAAGGCTTGTCTATGTTTATTATTCCAAATTCAAGAAGTTCTTTGATTGATTTGGTTTTTTTCAAATCGATTATTGAAAATCTTTGATTTTCTTTAATTGGTTTTTTTTGTTTTAAATTTTCAATATTTATTTTCATCTTCCACCAATTCATTTAAACTTATTAAGCATTTTAAAGGAAAATTAGCCTTAGCCTCTTCTCGGTTTAATACTACAATAGCTCCTAAAATTTTTGCCTGTGTTCCTTTAAGTCCATCTATTGTATTATTAATGCTTGTTCCTGCTGAAAAAACATCGTCAATTATAATTATTTTGTCCTCTTTTTTAGGGATATAACCTTCAATTACTAAATTCTCTCCATGATCTTTTGTCTTTTCTCTAACTAATGTTAAATGGAGGCCTGTTTTAACAGATAATAAAGTTGCAATAGGAATCCCCCCATAACCTGAAGCTGCAATAACATTTGGTCTTTCATCCAGTAAAGTTAAAGAATTATATAGATTTTCACATATTAAACTTAATATTCTTGGATTTCCAAAGACTTTTTTCAAATCAACATAAAAATTAGATTTCTTTCCGCTTTTTAGGGTAAAATCCCCATATGAAACTATCTCTGCTTTTTTTAATTCCCTAATCAATTCTTCTCTTATGTTGTCCATAATTAAGTATCAACATTTAAAAATTATAAACCTTGTTATACTATATGGATTTTAGAAAAATAGGTGTTTTTAGATGGATATTTAATATTATTAAAGAATATTTCTTGATTGCCTTAGGCGTTTTGACTGCAGGATTTGGTCTTAAAGGTTTTTTAGTCCCTAACGGTTTTATAGACGGAGGGGTTACAGGTATTTCTTTATTACTCTCTTTTTTGACTCCTATATCAGTTTCAATACTTATTTTTATAATTAACATTCCATTTTTCTTTTTAGCCAGGCATCAGATTGGAAAAACTTTTGCAATAAAAACTTTTGTTGCAATATTAGGGCTTTCACTTTCCTTGGTTTTTGTGCATTACCCTGTTATAACTTCAGATAAGCTTCTTGTTGCAATTTTTGGAGGTTTTTTGCTTGGTGCAGGAATTGGTTTAAGCGTAAGAGGAGGTGCTGTTCTTGATGGAACAGAAGTTCTTTCAGTTTATTTGAGCAGAAAGATAAGTCTAACTGTTGGTGAAATAATATTCCTAATAAACCTGATTATATTTTCTTTTGCTGCACTTTCTTTAGGAATTGAAGTAGCTCTTTATTCAATTATTATTTACCTTGTCGCCTCAAAAACAGTTGATTTCTTTATTCAGGGTGTTGAAGAGTATATAGGTGTAACTATTATCTCTGATAAAAGCGAAGAGATAAGAAAAAAACTAACACAAGACCTTGGAAAAGGAGTTACAATCTATAAAGGTAAAAGAGGGTATTCTAACAACAATAATCAAGACATAATTTTTACAATTGTCACAAGGTTAGAATCTCT
>JBBSXA010000004.1:23681-73414 GCA_038045985.1 Nanobdellota archaeon | reverse complement strand
AGTTTGATAAAGAAAACCTTTGCTGTTTAAAGGAAAGTTTGATAAAGAAAACCTTGGTTGTCTTTATATGCGGAGTTGCCAGAGCGGTCAAATGGGAGTGGCTAAGGACCACTTGGCTTAGTGCCTGCACAGGTCCGAATCCTGTACTCCGCATGTTTTACTCGCCCGAGTAGCTCAGCCTGGATAGAGCATCAGGTTCCTAACCTGAGGGTCGCAGGTTCAACTCCTGTCTCGGGCATTTTACAAAGTAAAGTGACTTGACAAAATCTTTGATTTTAGTCTGGGCATTTTTATAGAAAACCTTTAAAACATTCTTTTCACTTTATTTTCTGAGCGCGAGTGGTCTAACGGTATGACATTTGCCTTCCATCAATTTTATGAATAATGGGAGAACGCAAATTGCCTGGGTTCGACTCCCAGCTCGCGCATGTTTCTTCTAAATAATTAAATAAAATCGTTCATTTTCCGATTATAAATAAATTTAAAAGCTATTCCTTTTTCATACTTTTGTTAACATGGAACCTGAAAATAAAGAAGCTAAGAAAGAAGAGAATATTCAAGATAACAAGGAAAAAAAAGAATCTCATCAGATTCATGCAGAGAAAAGCGAAAAAACAGAAGCAACTGCAAAAGAAGACCACAAAAAAAAAGAAACCTTAGAGCCAAGAGAAAATAGAAAATTCAATTTTAATTATGATAAACATTATAAAAAGCTGCTAATTATTCCAATAGTCCTTCTAGTTATTTCTTTAGTCTATATAGGGATTTTTTATTCAAAGAATAATGATATTTTTCATAAAGATGTTTCTCTTTCTGGTGGAACGTCTATAACTATTCAAGGCGACATAAGCCAGGAGTCAATAGAACCTCAATTGAAGCAGAAATTTTCAGATGTCTCTTTTACAAAACTAAGCGATTTAACAACTGGAAA
Organism: Nanobdellota archaeon; assembly: GCA_038045985.1. GTDB lineage: Archaea > Nanobdellota > Nanobdellia > Pacearchaeales > GW2011-AR1 > JBBSXA01. The sequence continues at coordinate 72,483 of JBBSXA010000004.1, read as the reverse complement.
ACAAATAGCTTTGATTGTTGAGAGCTCCGCTTCCCCTGAAGACCTTAAATCAGAGGTTGAAAGCGCAATAGGCTACAGTTTAACAGATGAAAATTCCACTATAGAGTTTACTGGCTCTCTTTTAGGCCAGGGCTTTTACAAGCAACTTATACTAGCTCTTTTGCTGGCATTTATTTTTATGTCTATTGTAATATTTGTCTTATTCAGAACATTTATTCCAAGCATTGCAGTTATATTTGCTGCTTTTGCAGACATTGTCATGCCTCTTGCTTTTATTGATCTCTTGGGAATAAGAATTTCAGCTGCAGGAATTGCCGCTTTTTTAATGTTAATAGGTTACTCTGTGGATACTGATATCTTGCTTACTTCAAGAGCTCTGAAATCTCATGAAGATCCCATTAATACAAGAATATTCCGGTCTTTTAAGACAGGCTCCTTTATGACATTAACAGCTCTGGCAGCTGTTCTTCCAGCTTTGTTGCTGATTACTGGCTTGCCAAATTCATTCAGGCAAATATTCTTGATTTTAGCAATAGGGTTAGTGGCAGATTTAATAAACACATGGCTAACTAATGCGAGCATAATTAAATGGTATTGTACGAAAAAAGGAATAAAATGAATAAAAACTTTCATCAGAGACAAATAAAGAAAGTTGCAAGAGGGATCAAAAACCGTAGGTTTTTAAAATGAAATTAGGCTTCAGAATTTGGTTTTTGATTATAGTTCTTTTCTTAGCCTCGCTTGCAATGGCTCCCTGGAAATCATTTGACAGTGGAGTAGTAATAAAAAGTGTTGAGTTGAATTCAAGCGCGTTTGAGCAGGGATTGAGGCAAGGGCAGATTATTAAGTCCATAGATGGAAAAGAAGTAAAAAACCTAGATGATTTTTCGATAATTTTAGAAGAAAAAAATTATTCGCAGGAAAAAATAAAAACTATTTTTTTAACAAGTGATGGGGAGATATTGCTGTTTTCAGATAAAAAGCCAGAAATAACGGTAGCGCTTCTTCCTAAATCAAATTTGAAAACAGGGCTAGATCTTTCAGGGGGATCAAGAGCATTGGTTGGCGCAAAGGACAAGGAATTGTCTTCAACAGAAATTTCAGAGCTAGTTGATATTATAAGCAATCGCTTCAATGTTTATGGAATTGCTGATGTTGTTGTTCTGCCAATTTCTGATTTAAGGGGAAATAATTTTGTTCTTATAGAAATAGCAGGAGCAACTCCAAAGGATTTAAAGGATTTGGTTTCACAGCAGGGCAAGTTCGAAGCCAAAATTGGAAACGAAACTGCTTTTATTGGAGGAGAAAAAGATATCTCTTCTGTTTGCAGAAACGATGCAACTTGCTCAGGAATAGATGGTTGCTTTCAAAATGAAGGAGGAGGCTATTACTGCAACTTCCGTTTTTCAGTTTATTTAAGTCAGGCAGCTGCAGAGAGGCATGCGGAAATTACAAAAGACATTCCTGTCAACACTAGCGCCCAAGGAAGCTATTTATCGCAAAAACTAGATTTGTATTTAGATGATAATCTAGTGGATAGCTTGTTGATTAGTGAGGGTCTTAAAGGAAGAGTCACAACGCAGATCTCAATTTCTGGCTCTGATTCTGGAACAACTCAGCAAGAGGCGTTTAAAGCAGCAGAAAGCTCCATGCACAACTTACAGACAATTCTTATAACTGGAAGTCTGCCTTATCAGTTGGAGATTATAAAATTAGACACTTTATCTCCTTCTTTGGGAAAAGAGTTTACAAAGAATATTCTTCTTCTTGGCTTGATTGTTTTTATTGTTATATCCTTAATTCTATTTTTCAAATACAGAAAAATAAAAATAACTTTATCCGTTATTTTAACAATGTTTTCAGAAGCTTTTATCACGCTTGGAATTGCCGCTTTAATAGGCTGGAATTTGGATGCTCCAAGCATTGCTGGAATAATTGCAGGTATGGGTACTGGAGTAAATGACCAGATTGTTATTATTGACGAAGCAGTTTCCAATAAAAAAATATCCTTAAAAGAAAGGATAAAAAGAGCGCTTTTTATAATCCTAGGAGCATTTTTTACTATTGTCGCAGCGATGCTTCCTCTTTTCTGGGCTGGTGCTGGAATGCTAAAAGGGTTTGCTTTGACAACAATAATAAGTGTTTCAGTTGGAATATTAATAACAAGGCCTGCTTTTGCAGAGATAATAAGAAGGATTGAAGAGTGAACTATTATTCTTGTCTTAAAAACCAAATTTAATCTAACATTAGATTGAGAAATATATTTTGTTCCTACACAATTCTTTAAAAGTCTTATTTTCTTGTTTTCCTGAAATGGACTTTAATTTTCCTGAAATGGACTTTAAAAAAGATATATTAATTAAATATAAAAAACTTTTAAAAAATGTCTAACTTTTATCAATTAAGTAAAGAAGAGTTAACAAAAAAACTCTCTTCTAGAGATATTAATGTAGGGGTTGTGGGCTTTGGTTACATTGGTTGCTGTATTGGAGCTTATATGGCAGGAAGAGGTCTAAAGGTTACAGGTATAGATACGAGAGATTCTATTGTAGAATCAATTAATAAAGGAAATCCTGTAATAAATGAGCCTGGTTTAGAAAAATTGGTCTCAAGAACAGTTAAAGATGGCTTTCTTACCGCTACAAAAGATTTTTCGTCATTAAAGAACTCTGATGTAATTTTAATCACGGTTGGCACTCCCTTAAATGATGATTTTTCTCCTTCTATGGATGAAATAAAAAGCGCTTCTCGGTATCTTGGGAAATATTTATCAAAAGGGCAAATGGTTATGTTAAAGAGCACGGTTCCTCCATTTACAACTGAGAATGTTGTTAGACCAATACTTGAAGAAGAGTCTGGGCTTAGGGCAGGAGTCGACTTTGGTCTTGCTTTTAGCCCTGAGAGAATTGCAGAAGGAAGAGCCTTAGAGGAACTAGGTTCAATACCAATAGTTATCGGTGGTTATGATAAAAGAAGCTCAGAAGTTGCATCAGAATTCTGGAAAAATATAGTTGGAGTTGAAACAATCATTGTTTCTGACACAAAAACTGCAGAGATGACAAAACTCGCTGACAATTTATGGATTGATCTCAATATAGCGCTTGCGAATGAGCTTGCACAGTTATCGCATAAAATAGGTGTAGATGTTCTCGAAGTTATAACTGCTGCAAATTCACTTCCAAAAGTGAGGGGTAACGTAAATATTTTAAATCCTTCTATGGGTGTGGGAGGATATTGTCTGACAAAAGATCCCTGGTTTGTTCATAATCTTGGAAAACAATATGGTTTAGATTTGAAAATCCCTGTTACTTCAAGAAAAGTAAATGATTACATGCCTAAATTCACTTTTGATTTGATAAAGGAATGTCTTGAAAAAAGCGGAAAAGATATAAGAGAATCAAATGTTGCTGTCTTAGGGCTATCTTTTAAGAATAGCACAGGAGATGTGCGTTATACTCCTACAAAATATGCAATCGAATATCTTAAAGACAGTGGGTGCAACCTGAGAATATTTGATCCATGGGTTACCAAGGAAGAAACAGCTACGGTCACTAATTTATCCCAATCAGAGAGTCTTGAGGCTGCAATTCAAGGTGCCGACGCCATAGCTTTTTTTACCGGTCATCCAGAATTTGTCGAGTATCCTAAAGCCAAGATTAAGACCCTCGTCAAAAAAGATTGTTGGATAATAGATGGCAGAAATGCTTTTAACCCAAAAGACATGAAAGATTTTGGATTCAATTATGTAGGGATAGGAAGATAAAATAAAAATGACAAAAATTGTAATTACAGGAGGAAGTGGATTTATTGGCTCAAATCTTACGGATAAGCTAGTTCAAAATCCAGAGAATTATGTTACAGTTTTTGACAACACTCCCTTTGAAAACGCGCCTAATCTTAAAAATTTTTCGAGATATAAGAATTTTAGATTTATTCAAGGAGATGTAACTGATTCATTATCTTTAGGCAAAGTCCTTACTAAGGATGTTGACTATGTTTATCATTTAGCATCCATTGTTGGAATAAGAAACTATATTGCAGATCCATCGCTTTTGTTTAGAGTTAATGTTCTTGGAACAAACTCTGTTTTAGAGAGTGCTTTGGAAAACGGCATAAAAGTTCTTTTTACTTCAACATCTGAAATTTATGGAAGAAATCCTAAAGTTCCATGGAAAGAAGATGATGATAGAGTTCTCGGTTCAACTAATGTTGATCGGTGGAATTATTCCACTTCAAAAGCAATTGGAGAACACATGATAAACTCAATGCATAGGACTAAAGGCCTAAATGCAACAATTGTAAGATACTTTAATATTTATGGCCCAAAACAAAATCCTATTTTTGTTGTTTCTGAAACCATTCAAAAAGTCATGAATGGAAAAAATCCTCTAATTTACGATGGCGGGGAACAAACAAGATGTTTTACTTTTATTACTGATGCAATAGAAGGCACTATAAAAGCTGCAACAGATCCGAAAGCAGTAGGAGAAACATTTAATATCGGCAGAGATAAGGAAACAAGAATAAGAGACTTAGTCAGTACTATAATCGATGTCTGCGAAAAAACAGGTCAAATTGAACCTGAAAACCTTGATACAACAAAACACTATGGAAAAACTTATGAAGATATAATTAGAAGAGTCCCCGATGTAACAAAAGCGAAGAATGTTCTTGGTTGGGAAGCGACTACAGACTTAAGAACAGGTTTAGAAAAAACCGTTAAGTGGGTTAATGAAAATAGATGGTGGTTAAATTTTAAAAGATGAAAATGAAAGGAATAATTTTGGCAGGAGGAAAAGCAACCAGATTGCAGCCTGCTACAGAGGTTGTAAGCAAGCAATTGATGCCTATTTATGACAAGCCAATGATTTACTATCCTCTTTCTACTTTAATGCTGGCTGATATCAAGGAAATACTCGTTATTTCTACTCATCAAGATTTGCCTAATTTCAAAAGACTCTTGGGTGATGGCTCTAATTTTGGCGTTAATTTTACCTATGCACAACAAGATAAGCCAAGAGGTCTTGCAGATGCTTTTATTGTTGGAAGAGAGTTTATTGGAAAGGACTCATGTTGTTTAATCCTAGGGGATAATATTTTTCATGGTCAAGGTCTGTCAGAATTATTGAGATATGCCTCAAATAAACCTGAAGGGGGAACTATCTTTGCCTATCTAGTCAAAGATCCAGAAAGATCGGGAGTTGTAGAGCTAGATGCAGATGGAAGCATTAAGTCAATAGAAGAAAAACCTCAAAAACCTAAGTCAAATTTAGCCATTATTGGCCTGTATTTTTTTGATAAAGGGGTTGTCGATATAGCTTCAAAGCTTAAACCTTCTAACAGAGGAGAGCTTGAGATTACAGATGTTCAAAAGGAATATCTTAAAAGAGGAAAATTAGAGGCCAAGATTCTTGGCAGAGGATTTACATGGTTAGACACAGGAACATTTGAATCTCTCGCTGAAGCTAACATCTATGTGAAGACTATTCAAGAAAGACAAGGATTGAAGATTTTTTGTCCAGAAGAAATAGCTTATAATAAAGGTTGGATAACTTCTGATAAGCTGATGAAAAGAGCAGATTACTACAATAAATCTGACTATGGAAAGTATCTTCTTTCCTTGATTCCGCTTAAGCAATTAAATCCAGATGAGATAAAAAATAAACATTAATATGGAAATTTTAGATATAGGGTGTGGAAATCACAAGAATTAAATAGAAAATAGAAACCCTACCTAAGAAAAGCTTAATAAGAGTTCCTTCTACGAATTTTCCATGAAGAAAAAACGCCAACCAAAAGTTTCTCTTGTCTTTCTAACCTGGAATGGAAGGAAATACACTTTTGATTTATTAAAATCATTAAAAAAAATAAACTATGAGAACTATGACATAATTGTAGTGGATAATGGGTCTAATGATGGGACTCAAAAAGAGTTTAAGAAAAAATATCTGAAGAGCGCAACTTTAATTGAAAATAAAAGGAATCTGGGTTTTGTATTAGGAGCAAATATTGGAATTAGAGAGGGTCTTAAAAGAGGAAGTAAATATATTTTGCTCATGAATAATGATATGGTGGTAAAACCAGATTTTTTAAATATCCTTGTAGAGGCCATGGAAAGACATACTGAGGTCGCTGTTGCCGGGCCAAAAATATATTATATGAAGCCGAAGAATATGATATGGTCGGCTGGATGTGATTATCATTTGGCTGGATATAAACATAGAAATCAGAATGAAATTGATAAGAGGCAAATAGAAGGTGAAAGATATGTTGATGCGATTGATTGTGTCCTGATGATGAGATCAGATGCACTAAATAAATATCAATTGTTGGATTCTAAGCTTTTTTTTATTCATGAATTAACTGAATGGTGTTTAAGAGTGCAGAAATTTGGTCATAAATGCTTATATGTTCCCAAATCTGTTGTGTGGCACAAAGTATCTGCGGCATTAGAAAACAATAAGAAAGAAAGCGAAATTTCCATATACTATAACATAAGGAATTGGTTACTTGTAGTTAAAAAAAATAAAAATTTCTTATACTTTTTATTGGTATTATTTTTGGAATTAACAATACTTGCCATTATTAGATCATGGAGGTATATAAATAACAAACAACCAGAATTGATTAAAATATATTTTATTGCTATTTGGCACGCATTAATAAATAAAACTCCAATGGAGCTGTATCCTTATAAATAAAAATCACTCTTTTAAATCTTGATGATAATTATTTTCGGAAGTGGCTCCAAGAATATTTTTCCAATCTAATATTTAAATTCCATATCTTTCTTAACAATTTTGGATTACATCCTTTTTTTCTAAGTCTAGGAACAAGTTTCCTAAATTTTTGCGTTAGACAACTTCTTTTTCATAATTATATATTATGCCTATTTATTTAGTGATGGTTTATATAAGGTCAAAAAAGATGAAAGGTAAAATTTATTATTATATCTTAGAAGGTAAACTGGATAAAAAAGGTAAGGTTAAACAAAAGGTTATTATGTATCTTGGAAACGCCAAATATATTTTAGGAGTTTTTGATTTCTATAAAAAGCATTGTAAAAAGTTAATTTAGACGCAATGCCTGTAGGATAGAAATCTTTATAAGTCAACTAAGTCACAAAATTTAACAATGGAATGTCAGATATGCCCCAGCGAAACATTAAAATTTTTGGATTTGGGTGATATTCCTCCTTGCGATTTTTTAACCGAAAAAGAAAGCAGGCATGAAACAAAATATCCTTTAAATGTCAGCTACTGTTCTAACTGCGGTCTTGTTCAGCTAGGAGACTTAGTTACTAGGGAAAACCTTTTTACTCCGAAAGGAGGATATCATCATATAGTCTCTCTTTCATCAAGTTTTAAAAAACATCTTGATGAACTTGCAAAACAAACTACAGAAAAATTTGGTCTTAATTTAGATACTTTAGTTGTAGAAGTAGGTTCAAACGATGGTACTTTATTAGAATCTTATAGAGATAAAGGTGTAAAAGCTATTGGTGTTGATCCAACAGATATTACTAAACTTGCCATAGACAAGGGCTTAACTACTATTACAGAATGGTTTAATGAAGATATCGCAGAGAAAATTAAAAGAGAATATGGCAAGGCAAAGATTATTCTTGCAACTAATACTTTTGCTCATGTGTCTTCTGTTGATTCTATCACAAAAGGCATAGAAAAATTACTTACAGATGACGGAGTTTTTATAAGTGAAAATCACTATTTGCTGAATTTGGTTCAAGAATTGCAATATGATTTCATTTATCATGAACATTATAGATATTACTCTATAAGAAGCTTAAGTCATTTACTTAATCAATTTAACCTGGAAATCTTCGATGTAGAACGTATTCCAACTCATGGCGGTTCGATAAGGGTTTTTGCAGGTAAAAAAGGTAATTATGATGTTATGGATTCCGTTGGGGACTTATTGAAGGAAGAAGAAAATAGTGGGCTAAATAATTTTTCCACATATCAAGATTTTGCTGACAGAGTTACAACTCATAAAAGAGACTTTCCTAAGATGCTCTATGATATCCGTGAAGATGGTAAAACTATTATGGGGCTAACAGGTGCAGCCAGGGCTATAACCTTACTTAATTCATGCAATATTGGTCCAGAAATTCTTGATGCTATGACTGAAATTAGCAAATCAAAAATAGGAAAAGTTTCTCCTGGTACACATATTAAAGTTATAGACCAAGAGGTACTTTTTGGCGACAATCAGCCAGATTATGGGCTACTCTTATCTTGGCATCTAGCTGATGAAATTGTTCCACTATTTAAACAGAAAGGTTTTAATGGTAAATTTATAATACCTTTACCAGACCCGTATATAATAGACTAACAAGATTCATTTACCTTTCATTTTTTCAGTTTATCAACAAAACCATTTTCTCTTAAAGATTTGAACTCCATGATTCCTTCCTCAATATTTAGCAATTTTGCTTCAAGGATGTTTTCTGCCTGCTTAATGTTCAAACTTAAGTCTTTTGGCCTCTTAGTCTTAAAACCAAAGTTCTCTGAATTAAATGGTTTTATAAGATTTTCGTCTTTTTTAAAAAGAAGTGCAATTTTTCTTTCAAAATCAAATTTAGAACATTTTTCTGGGCCTGTCACATGAATTATTCCGATGTATTTTTTTTTATATAGCTCTAAAATCGCTCTTCCAAGGTTAGTGGTTAATATGGGAGTAAAGAGAAGATCTGTAAAACCCTTTATTTCCTCTTTTTTCTCTAAGCTATCAAGCACCCATTCAGAAAGACTCAATTTATTTAAGTGATTCCAGCCATATAGGGTTGTTCGTATGATTGTGTAGTTGCCCCCTACTCTATTAATCAATTCCTCTGCCATTAACTTTGTCTTTCCATAGACATGTATTGGGTTAGGCTTATCTCTTTCAGAGTAATTTCCCCTTTCTCCGTCAAAGACTGCATCTGTTGAAATGTGAACAAAATAACTACCAATCTCTCTGCATATTTCTGCAAGATTTTTGGCCCCAATTGCATTTATTTCTTTTGCTTCTTCCTCTCTAAATTCACAATAATCTGCATTTATCCTAGCCGCACAGTTTATTACTAAATCTGGTTGCTCATCTCTAATTATCTTTAGGTCATTTTTTTTCGTTAAGTCTAATTTATAATTCCTACAGAAAGAAAAAGTTGGCTTATTTACTCCAGTTGCAATAATATCATGATCTTCAGAGTACATTAGAGACAAATTAGACCCCAACAAACCTCTTGCTCCAGTTATGAGTATCTTCATTTTATCTTGTGTTCTTTCGCGTGATTTTGATTTTTTAAAACAGACTCAATCAAGTCGACCGACCTTTCTGTTGATTTTCTATCAGTGATAAAATAATCATTGAGCTTTTTTCTTATTTTATCAATATCTTCTTTAGATATTTTATCTAACTCTGAAATAACTGTATTCAATTGTTTTGAGTTATAAACCTTTTTCACAAAATTCAACTTACAAAACGGATTGTACAAATCAAGGTCCTTGTAATAAACTGAGACTATAGGCTTGTTCAAAAGCATCGCTTCAATACCCAAAGTAGATCTATTTACTATGACAAGGTCAGAGTCATTTATCAACTTAGTGTTATCACCCTTTTCTATAACTTCAAAATTCGTAAATCCTTCCTTTTCTGCTATCTCTCTAGGCAATTTTGCAAGCTCCCAATTTAGCCTTGTCTTTATAATCAACTTGTATTGGGGATACTTCTTCAAAACATTGAATAATATTTTTAAAATTTCTTTTTGCCTCTTTTTGGATAAATGTGTATCTGCAACCATCTCATTTCCGTTGGCTACCTCCATTCCATAAAATATTATGTTGTTCTTAGATTTATCATGTTTTTTTGGGATAAAATTATCATATCTTGAGCATCCCACAGCCCTTACACCTTCCTTATCAGCACCGTAATGTAGGTATTCCTGCTTTATTTTTTTGCCTGAAGCAAGTACGTAGTCTGAAGCTGTCCTATAACCTATTTCATGATTAAAGAATCCATGCTGGGCAACAACAGTGGGTATCCTGAAATATTTGGCAAGGCTGACTATTGAATACGAAAATGGTATTGAGTCTGCGCTGCTGAGAATTAAGGAAATTTTTCCCTTCTTTATTATTTTATAAAACTCCTCGATTTGCCCAGCAATTTTTATGAATTCCCTGTCTATGAGAGATATGATTTTGTTTTTTAATATGCCTTCTATTTCTCTTTCTGTTCCAAACTCCTTTGTAAAATCCAAGCCGAATATCTGACTTTTCAGGGTACAAATTTTTTCCTTTAAAATATCTTGATTCTTATTGGAAATGCCTGAGAATTCATAGAACGGAATGTATCTGTTTTTTATGGAAAAACTTTTTCTTAGAAACCCGTCAAAGTTAAATATTTTGTTTTTATTGCCAGATAATTCTCTACAGACAGATTCAAAATATGTTTTTCCACCATAAACAAAAATGTTATTGGAGCTTTTTCTTGATAAAAAAATGTTTAATTTGGCATAAAGCTTCTGCAGGATTCCAGCCATTTTGACTAAATTTTTGTCTCTTATTCCTGATTTTTTGCTGATGGAATAATTCTCAGCAATCAATTTTCCCTTGAATAAGCTTTTTAAAATAAATCTAAAATACTCTTCGTCGTTATAAGAAAATTCTTGATTTTCAAATGAAACAATCTCATCGGGTCTTTCTTTGGAAATTATTTTTTTAATCAGCCTTGAGTATTTTTTTGAGGACGAAACCAAAAGATAAATGTTATAATAAAAAGCCCTGAAGAGATCCACTCCTCTGTAATCCAGCTTAAATCTGGCGCATATCCTGCTTGTTGCATTTATTGAGGCAGGATGTATTCCTAAATATATCTTATTGTCCTCATAATTCTCTTCCATAACATAATTCTTTTTTTCTTTTTCAAGAATCTTTTCAACTTCAAATGAGAAAGATATCGGAATAAATCCATCAAAATCATTGATTTTTTTAAAGAAGCAATTGACTTGGTGTTTATTCTCCAAAAGGACAATTTTCGCCTTTCTTTTTTTCATAGAAGCTTTATTTTTGACCAATTTAAAAGCTTTACGTATAACAAATTAAATTTTAACATTTATTTAATATTTCTCGATATTTCCTTACCAGCATAGTCTTTCATTACATAAATCTTTAAAAACTTCCTTGATAAAACCCAATTAATGAACTCTGATGCTAAGATTCTTGACATTGGATGCGGGAATCATAAAATAAAAGGTGCGATAGGATTGGATTCTTCAAAAATCGAAGGAGTTGATGTGGTTCATGATTTGAATAAATTCCCTTATCCCTTCAAAAACAATACCTTTGACCTTATACATGCCAGCCATGTTCTCGAGCATCTGGAGACTCCGTTGGATAAAATACTTAACGAGCTGTGCAGGATTTGCAAGCCAAAGGGAAGAATCAGGGTAATTGTTCCTCATGCTTTGAGCGTTACTGCATTTTCCGATCCAACTCACAAAAAATTTTTTACCTGGCATACTTTTGATTACTTTGGCAGCAATGAACAGTCATACTACACCAAAACAAGAGTGAGAATTGTAAAGAGAAAATTTATATACATGACTGGCAGAAGAAGCTCAAAAATACTTGAGCCCTTTGCATCACTGGTCAGCAAATTTCCCCATGTATATAGTCATTTCTTTGCGTTCCTTTTTCCGGTGTCAACATTACATTTTGAGTTGGAACCGGTAAAGTAAGGCTTTATCCAAAAATTAACAGCCCTTCCATAGGATCTCTCACAATAACAAAATTAATTGTTTCTTCAATAATATTCTTCTTCTCAGATTTTAATAGATAAAAAAAAGCTTTTTCTAGATTGCATCTATTCCTTGTCTTAAATTCTCTATAAAACATTTTAGTAAAAAGAAGCGCGAATCCCAAAATATTCTTAGGCAGTTTTCCATATTTTTTCCCAGGCTTATTAAACAATAAGAGAAAAAAATTATTGTAGCATTTTTCAAATAAAAAGTATGTCTTTTGCATAAAATTGGCTTTAAGAGAAATTTCTTTTTGAATAATGTCCTCATAGTTATCATACATTGAGCAGTATATTCTGAATGTGTCAAAATCTTTTGCAATGCAGAACATGTCATTAATCTGGACTCTGGGTTCTGTGTCTTTTAGCCTAATTCTAGGGACTGCTATTTTATTTTTTTTTAATTTAAAATCTTCAATTTTTATAATATCCAAAGGAAGAAAATCAAACCTGATCCTTACAAAGTAATTATAGTTAACATTATTTTCTTTCATATGCCTCTCTAAAAGATTAAAGGCTCCCTTTATTTTGAAAAGTTGTTGATAGATATTTCTAAAATTGAATTTTGAAGACTGGGGGAGAATGTAGTGTTTGTAATTTCCTTTATTAAGCTCTTTGTTTTTTTCTTTAATTATCTTGTCAACATCCGAAGATTTTATTTTTTCTAATTTAAATGGGTTCAACATTTCTATCTTGCCAAGGTCAGAGTCATCCTCTGCACAGCAGAAAATGTCGTAACTCCCAATATTATCAAGCAGGTTCTTTTTTATGTAAGGGTAGCACAATTCAAATTTTTTTATCTGGCCCGAAAAACACAAAGCAACATTTTTGGCAATAATTTTCTTGCCTTTTTTCATCTCACAGAAATGAAAAATACTCTTATAAATCTTGCTTATCTTTATTATAAATGTTGATTTACTTAAACTTCATTAAGCTTTTATACTTAATAAATCAAGAAGAAGCGAATAAAAATGAATCTGATAATTCCATTGGCTGGAAAAGACAAGAACTTTGAGGAAAGAGATTTATGCAAGCCATTGGTTGAGATTGGCGGGCAAGCTTCGATAAAGTGGATAGCAGATTCAAGGCCATTTTCATACAAAAATGCAGTTTTCATATTATTAAGAGAGCACCAGAAAAAATATAATCTTGATTCTGAATTAAAAAAGATTTTTGGAAATAAGATAAAAATCCTCTGGGCTGAAGAACCGACAGCAGGAGCGCCCCACTCGGTCTTGCTCGCTAGAGAGCTGATAAACAATGATGAGGAGCTTATAATAGATTTGCCTGATCAGTACCTAGACACTTATGGTTTAATGGATTTTCTAAAAAAAAATTCTGAATATCATGGAGTGATTCCATCTTTCAAATCATCTTACTGGAACAGAGGATACATGCTGATTGATGAAAATGGTTTTGTCAGAAAAGTATCTGAAAAAGACAAAATTCCCATCTCAAATGACTCTACTGCCTGTATTTCATATTTTAAAAGAGGGAGAGATTTTGTAAGCGCTGCTGAGGAAATGATAAGAAAAAAAAGAATTGCATCAAACGGCGCTTATTTAATTTCTTTAGCATACAATGAAATGATAGAAAAAGGCATGAAAATTCGAACCTATCCATGTGAATTTATTTCCACACTAGGGACTATTGAGGGAGTTAATGCATTTGAGCAGCATTTAAGGCCTTTAAAATGAAAATAATCAGCCACCGCGCGATAAATGCAAGATACCCTGAAAATAGCCTGCAATCTATTTGCTGGGCTTTTCAGAATGGTTACGGAATTGAGACTGACGTTAGAGTCAATAAAGAGGGTTCCTTAGTGATAATCCATGATGAAAACGGCAAAAGACTTTTTGGTAACCCTAAAAAAATAATTGATATGACTGACAAAGAATGCAGATCTCTTGTTTATAATGGCTATGAAAAAGAGAATATTAGATTATGCTTCTTTGAAGAGGTATGCAAGTCCTATAAAGAGATTGGAAATGATGTCACTATGGCTCTTCATATAAAAGATATTCAAGAGCTAAAAGTTATTGAAAAAACAGTAGAACTCTTAAGAAAGTATAAACTCCAGAATTCAAGTTTTTTAGTTGCTGTGGATAACCAAACATTGCCTTTGATTAATCTTGTGAAAGAAAAATATTCTGGAATTAAAGCTGGGCTGCATCTCCCTGAAAACTCTCCTTTGTATACTAAGCCTAACTTTAAAAAAGCAGACATTATATGGCTTGATGAAGAAACCGGCAAATGGTTGACTCCCAAAATGGCTGACTTGGCTAAAAAAACAAATAGCTTGACTTATTGCATGTCTCCTGAATTTGTCCCGAATAATATTTTTCAGCAAAATTATAAAAAGAGATGGAGTGATTTTCTAGCCATGAAATTTGACGCAATAGTAACTGATCATGCTGATGAATTGAAAGAATTCATAAAAAATAATAAAAAATTGTAGTAAGAGATTTAGAATTTATCTAAAGTTTAAATCTTTCATAAACTGTTAGGTCAAATCCTTTTGGACTGAAATCAAAATAACCTACATCAATATTTTCAGGAACACTCTCTTCAAGTGTAGGGGCTTCTTTCATTAACTTAAAGAAATCTTTTAGCTCTTCAGGGTTTTTCTGTTCGGTAAACCTGTCGGTCGTAATATGTGCTCCCCAAGGAAGCCTTAATTTAACAAAATTTTTCTCTCCTGAAGAATAAATATTCTGGGCAGCTTCAAGAAAGGCTTTATCAGGAGTTCCTGCAACGATAATTGTATTTTGGTTGTATAGCCACTCTGAATAAAAAATTATTGGTTTATTTAGAATGAGCACTACCCTAACAGAATCGCATAGTCTTTCTAAAGTATCTTTTTTAGGGATAAAATTTTCTTTTATGCCAAAATCTGAAATTGTTGTGTGAATAGTTGAGGAATCATAAACAATTAAGGGAACAGCCTGGGAAATTCTTTTTGAAAATTCTCCTATTTCTTGAGCTATTTCTAAAGGATGCCTGAGGACTATTAGATATCCTCCTTGAGATTCTGGGATATTTGGCTTTGTTCCCTCAGCTTTGACTTTAGAAGTGTCTCTGAATCTTGAGTACACTTCTTCTTGCTTGCCTAAAAATTCTTTAAACTCCATTCTGGAGTATGAAATGAGCTGTTTATAAACATTTATGCATAATTTTTATTCTTCAAGAATTCAGCAACTTTTTCCCTGTTTTCATTGAATTGTTCAGGTGTGTTGAATTGGAATAGCTCTGATATTGGATAGTGAAGAATAAGCTTTCCATCCTGAAGATATTGGTTGTACACGGGGCAGGTATAAAATTCATTGTTTACTCTAAGATTTTTGCTTATCATCTGGTTTGCGTATTTAATTAATTCAGAGCCTTTGGCAAAATAATATATTCCAACAGAGCCGTGATTGCTTATTACTGATTTTTCTGCAGTTTCTGTAATTTCACCATGAGAATTCAGCCTTGAAAAGCTAAAATGCGGCTGGTCTGTGTGAATATTCACAATCGCCCCGTCTGCTTTTCTTCTTTTTACAAATTCAAGAAAATGATTAGATGCCCAGTTAGGAATCTGGTCACAGTCTTTTATAATTACAGGATTGTCATCGTTAAAAAAATCTTTAGCCAGCAAGACAGTGCAGATAGATCCTTGAGTTATTTCATTTATGGCAAGTATCTTCGCATCAGGCTCAATTTCAAGAAGTTTTCTGTCAATCTGGTGCTCATCGCAATGGTCCTGTCTTACAATAAAAATGAATTGCGCATTTGGAACTCTCATAGAATCAATTATATGCTGTATTATTGGCTTCCCTTCAATGTCCAACATGGGCTTTGGAAGAGTGTATCCTGCATTGATGAATCTCTGCCCCTTTCCAGCCATTGGAATAATTACATTTATTTTGCTCATTCAATATACCCCCATTTTTCAATCGCTTTTTTCAACTCTGATCTGCTCTGCATGAATTCTTGGATGCTTTGTCCGCTTTGTTCACAATCAAATGCATCTCTCATAGCTTTAGCGCCAGCTTCTGTTCCCATAGGATGTCCGTGTATTGCTCCTCCAACATTCATCATCAAGTCAGTGCCGAAATTTTTCACAGTGGAGTCAACAAGGCCAGGATGGCTTCCACAAGAAAGACTTGGAACAACAGGTTTATATACATCTCGTTTTATCAAGACATTAAATATTTCCGAAAGTTTTTCCTTTGAATCTGATAAATACCCTCCCCACATTCCAGCATGTATAAAGTCAACTCCAATCATTCTTGCAATCTGGCAGACAACTTTCCAGTCTATAGAATATTTATGTTCCCTATCAGTCATTACTTTATCTCCGCTTTTTTGGAAGAATATTGCAAGTTTTAGATCTTGATCTCTCAACGCTTTGTATGCCGGAAGGCCTGCCCATATATTTAAATGAACTCCTCTAACTCCTTCTTTTTCTGCGAATTTCGCTCTTTCTAAAAAATAAGGATAGTCTGCGTTAATGCACGGGCAGTAGAATACTTCTTTTCCTGCATCCTTGCAGAAATCATTGACAACTTTTGAGATAATAGAAACTCTTTCTTCAAAACTGCAAAAAGAAGGGTTTCCAAGCATTTCGTCTTCTTTTATAAAATCAACTCCCCCTTTTAATAACTGCATTACTACTTCTTTTAATTGATTAATATTCAATCCTGTTTTAGGTTTTACAATTCCTCCAAGCAAAGGTCTGCCAACAGCTCCTGTTCTTTGTTTTATTTCATACAATCCGTACTTTGGGCCTTTAAAATGAGACTTATATTTTCTTGGTAATTCTACATCAAGAAGCTTGCAGCTTGCTATTATATCAATGTCCATTTGTCCTCCCATTAAAGTACAAAGAAGTTGGGTAATTCCATCTTTAGGAATGTCTAAATTAACAATAGGGTATGCAATCTTCACAATCCCCTCTTGCCTGGAGAGAAGATTTGATTTTATATCAAGAATTTTTGCCAGATTTTCCTTCATCATCCTTTCATCTTCAAGTGTTACTCTGACATTAGGATTTCCTATGGACTGTCCAATCGCTATTCCTTTGCATGCATCAAAAAAATTCTTGCTTTCAACATAATAAGTTGCAATTATGTGCTCCTCTTTGTCTACCTCTGGTTGAAAAAGATAATCATCAATCATTAGGAAACAACATTGATTATTATTTATAAGTATATTGGTAATTAAGTATAATCAATCTTGATTTATCCTATACTCTATTCTTTTATTTAATCAAGATATTCATAACACATGTCACGATTCTATACATTCAAATAAAAAACAATTCTATTGAAATAAAAAACAATTATATTTAAATACTTCTCAGTTACATAAATTTTATATACTTGTTTGTTGCACTACGTTCACAAATAAAATGAGAAATGGAAAAAAGGTAGCGTTCATAACTGGGATAGGAGGTCAGGATGGCTCTTATCTCGCGGAATTTTTGCTGTCAAAAGGATATTTAGTGCGGGGAATTATAAGAAGGGCAAGCCTTCCAAACTCAGCGAGGATAGATCATCTTGATATACACGGACCATATTCCGAATCTCCATATTATTTAATTTATGGGGATTTATCTGATGCAACAAGCATCAGAAATGCCTTGGAAGAATTTAAGCCGGATGAAATATACAATCTTGGCGCTCAGAGCCATGTAGGAATAAGTTTTCAAAATCCAGAATCTACAATTAATTTTAATTTGCTAGGAACTTTAAGAGTTTTAGAAGCAATAAAAGACATGAATCTTAGCTGTCGTTTTTATCAAGCATCTTCAAGTGAGATGTTCGGAATTTCCCCCCCTCCTCAAAATGAGGAAACTCCAATGCTTCCGCAAAGCCCTTACGGAATTTCTAAATTAGCTGCTTTTCATTTAACAAGATTGTACAGAAATGCCCATGGAATTTTTGCATCAAATGGCATATTATTTAATCATGAGTCTCCGAGGAGAGGATGGAATTTTGTTACAAAAAAAATTACTAGAGAAATTGCCAAGATACTTGCTGGAGAAAAGAAAAAAATTGTTTTAGGAAATTTAGATGCAAAAAGAGACTGGGGATATTCAAAGGAGTATGTAGAAGCAATGTGGAGGATTCTCCAGCATGAAAAACCAGATGATTTTGTTATAGCCACTAATGAAACGCACACAGTCAGGGATTTTGTTAGAGAGGCGTTTAATATTTTTGGATTAAATTTCGAAGATTTTATAGAAATAAGTGATAGGTACAAAAGACCCGCAGAAGTGCCAGCATTGTTAGGTGATTATTCCAAAGCAAAAAAAATTCTTAATTGGGAGCCAAAGACAAAGTTTAAGGATCTTGTTAGAATGATGGTAATATCTGATTTGAAAGAAAAGCTGGAACAAAAAGGGCTTGTTCATATTGATGGAATAGAAAAGCCGGATGATTTTTACATTGAAAAAGGAGTTGAATTAGCTAGAAAAATTAATAAATTGTAATTTAAAATGTTAGTAATAAAAAAATATTGGTTAAGAAGTGTGTTGAAACCTTTAGGATTGAATCTCATACAATATAACATCAGGTCTTTTGACAGATTTCTGAAAAGCACTAAGAAAAAAAATTTAGTGGGCATAGAAATTGGAGTGCATGATGGATGGCATGCTTTGGATTTAATGGAGAATTTGTCAATATCAAAACTTTATTTGATAGATCCATACAGAGAGTATAAGGAGTATTATGAAAGTGTTGGAAATCCAAGAAAGACGCAAAAAGCTTTGAATGAAAGAATGGAGGTAGCAAAAAAAATTACAAAAAAATATGGAAAAAGAGTAGAATTCATACGTAAATTTTCCGATGACGCAGTAAAACAGTTTAAAGATAACTCGATCGATTTTGTATACATTGATGGAAACCATCAGTATGAGTTTGTCAAAAAAGATATAGAATTATATTACCCTAAAGTTAAGAAAGGAGGGGTTATTGGCGGAGATGATTATACCCACAGCCCTGAAACAGAAGCAGAGCGTTTTGGAATTTTCAGAGCAGCAAATGAATTTTTCAAGAAATTGAAGAAAGATATATCTTTTTACCAAAGAGATTGGTGGGTTATAAAATAAATTTGTTTAGTCTTGATTTTTTAGGGTCTTATACACAAAAAATATGAATTTAAATATCGGTGGAGGGTTAATTAAAAAGGAAGGGTTTGTTAATGTAGATATACTTAAAGGGGCAGATATAGTTCATGATTTAAATAAAACACCTTATCCATTTAAGGATAATTCCATTGATCTTATTTTTTGTTCCCATACATTAGAACATTTGAAAGAACCAGAATTGTTTTTCAATGAAGTTCAAAGAATATTAAAAAAGGGAGCAAAATGCGTGATAATTGTTCCCCATTATAAACATCCCGGAGCATATTCAAACTTTGGACATAGAGGATTTTATGAGCCAAATGCAATAGATAATGTTTGTGTAGAGCATGGGCATATTGTAAAAAAGCCATTTAGATTAATAGAAACCAAAATAATTAGAAGAAAGAAACTATTTTGGAAACCAAAGGAAATAAAATGGGTAATTGAAAAAATTTGAAATGACACTCGAACAAAGATGTATAAGATTTATAGAGGGTTTGTATGAAATAATTTAATAATTTATGAAAAATAATTTCCCGTTTTAAAATGGAAAAAATATATTCTAAAATAAAGCCAGATGTATTATTGCACATAATTAATAGAAAGGAAGAGATAACCTCTCAAAGGCAGGATTTAAGCCCGGAAAATGAATACTTGCAAGTTGCATGTTTTTCAGTGGATAAAGGGAAAAAGCTAAGACCTCACAAGCATATTGAACAAGTAAGAAAAACAGATATAACTCAAGAGTCATGGTTAATTATGAACGGAAGCATAAAAACAACATTGCATGATATTAATGATGAAGTTATTAAAGAAGCAATCTTAAATAAAGGAGATTGTTTAATCACATTCAGGGGAGGCCATGATTATACTGTTCTTGAAGAAGGCACTATTATTTATGAGCATAAGACAGGGCCTTACCTAGGAAAAGAAAGAGACAACGCTCCCATAAATTGAGCAAAGTAAAAATATGAATAAACTAAAGCTAAATGAAATATAAAAATATTCTCCTAACTGGAGGTTCAGGAAATCTTGGAAGTGCAATATTAAGCTCGGAAAGATTTCAGAATTTATTAACACCCAACCATTATAAATTAGACATTTGCAATAAAGAGTCTATATCAAATTTTCTTAAAAATAATAAATTTGACGCTGTAATTCATTGTGCCGCGCTTACTTCAATGGTAGAGTGTGAAAGAAATCCTGTCAATGCAATAAATACAAACATAATCGGCGCATGTAATCTAGTCAATGAGGTTCTAAAAAAAGAGGCAGATCAAGGAAATGAAATAAGATTTATCTACATATCAACTGATGGAGTTTATGAAAGAGCAGAGGGAAATTATTCTGAAAATTCTCCAACAATTCCTGACAGCGTATATGGATGGACAAAGCTTGGGGCAGAATGCGCGGTTAACACTCTCTCAAATTATTGCATTATAAGAACTAGCTTTTTCGATCCAAAAAAAATAAAATTCGAGGAATCTCCTGATGACGTTTATACATCTAAATTAGCTATTATGGAGCTCGTTGATGCAATAAAAATTATTTTAGAATCAGATTTTATAGGCACAATAAATGTGGGAAACAGGAGGATTTCAAATTATGCTCTGTTTAAAAGATATATTCTAGAATTAAAACCCTGCAAGTTAAGCCAGATTGAAAGCAAATTGCCCTTTAAATTGCCAAAAGATTCTTCAATGGATGTTACTTTGTGGGAAAAAATTAAGGATAATAATCTTTAAAAAGACACAATTTATGTTCTTCTATGCAATCCAAAACGCATAGGGCGTCTGTTATTATGCCTCTGAACTCAAGAAGAGAAATGTTGCTTCAGCAAAAAGATGTGGGCTATCCATGGAATCCGGAGCAATGGTGTTTTTTTGGAGGAAAGGTTGAGGACAGAAAAACACCTGAAGAAGCACTTAGAAGGGAGATAGGTGAAGAAATAGGAAAAAAGAGATTATTGGAAAATTTTTCTCATTTTGGAGATTTTCCATTTTATGATACGCACGTTAATAGAACAAGTAGGGAGGGACTATTGCATGTTTATTCCGCAGATTTTGTTGGAAATGTTTCAGATATAAGGCTTAAAGAGGGAAAAGGATTTACTTTTTTATCCCGCCAAGAGATGGACTTTTATAATATAGTTTGGCATAATCGCAAGGTAATTTATACATATTATGACTCCTTGTTAAATAAATAATAGAAAAGTTATTAAATAACACTCCAAGCCCTATGTCATGGCAGTTATATCTTATGAGGATTTGCCGATTTTAAGGGAGAAATACAAAGACAAAAAAATTGTATGCTGCACTGGAGTATTTGATATTACACACGTAGGTCACATACTTTTCTTTGAAGATTGTAAAAAATATGGAGATATTTTAGTGGTTTTAGTTGGCAGAGATTCTTATGTTAGAAGTTATAAGGGAAAAGAAAGGCCAATTTTAAATGAGCATGTAAGGTTAAAAACCATTGATTCTCTCAAGCCAGTTGATTATGTAATTTTAGATAAAAGAGAAAAGTTCAATGAAGGTGAAGAAATAGAAGGAGTGAAATCAATCTTGCCGCTTTTAAAACCTGATGTTTATATTATCAATGCAGACGTCCAAAATATTGAAGAAAGGAGAAAAGGAGTTGAGGAATTTGGAGTTAAATTTATTGCTTTAGAAAGATATTGTCCAGAAGAATTTGAAGATATTTCAACAACTAAAATTATTGAAAAAATACTTAAGATTTTTTCTTAGATTTCCTAGACTATACCTACCAAAAATATAAAAATGGCTAGTAGGATTTAATAAAATGGAAAAAATGGGTCATAGATTTGAAGATTGTCAGGTATGCCAGTCAAATAAATTGCACAAATTTCTATCATTAGGTCATCATCCTAACCCCGACGGGTTTCTTACAGAAGAACACCTAAAAATCCCCGAAATATATTACCCTCTAGACTTATTTTTCTGTGAAGATTGCAAGCTTGTGCAATTAGGATATGCTCCGGATCCCTCAGCGTTATTTACTGAGAGCTTTATTTACACAACTGGCTCAAGCAAAGAATTGATTGACAACTTCCATTTCCTTGCAGAAAATATTGTTAAAAGATTCAGTCTGTCTTCCAATGACTTAGTTATTGACATTGGGTCAAACGATGGAACTTTTTTGGAAAATCTTATTCATTATAAAATTAAAATTTTGGGAGTAGATCCCTCAAAAGCTGCCAACCTCGCAATTGAAAAAAAAGTTCCTACATTAAAAGATTTTTTTAACGAAAAAACAGCAAATAAGATTCTAAATGAAAATGGCAAGGCTAAAATAATAACGGCGGCAAATGTTTTCGCGCATATTATAGAATTGGAATCTTTCATGAAAGGAGTAAAATTGCTTTTAGGTGACAAAGGAATCTTTATACAGGAATCTGGCTACATAAAAACTCTCATTGAACACACACAATATGATTCAATTTATGTAGAGCATTTAAGATATTATTCTCTGAAATCACTCGTAAATTTATTTAATAAATTTGGAATGGACGTTTTTGATGCGGAGGAAATAACAACTCATGGTGGTTCTATAAGAACCTACTCTTGTAAGAAGGGGGATTATCCAATTTCAGAAAATATTCAAAAAATTTTAAAAGAAGAGGAAGAATTTGGTTTATATTCTAAAAATCTTTTTGATGGGTTCGGCGAAAAAGTTGAATTCAACAGAAGAGAATTAAAAAAAATTCTCTTGAACTTCAAGAATCAAGGAAAATCGATATTAGGAATTGGGGCGCCCGCTAAAGGTAACACTTTATTGAATTTTTGCAGAATAGGGAATGAAACTATAGATTCACTTTTGGAAAAGGGAAGCCTTAAAGTTGGAATGTATTCTCCTGGAATGCACATTCCAATTATGGAGGAAGATATTCTTTTTGGTGAGAATCAGCCAGACTGCGCTCTGCTTTTGTCGTGGAACCTCAAAGATATAATTGTGCCTAAAGTCAGGGCCAAAGGATTTAAAGGAAAAATCATAGTTCCTGTCCCAAAGCCTCATGTTTTATAATTCTTTTTCCTTCAAAGAAAATTCTTTTAATCCCCAATTTTCATCGTTATAAATAATTGCCCTTTTCTCATTTAACATTTTTTTCGCATCTCTTGTGTAATTTTCCATATTTGGAAGGGGTCTTTCTCCAGCAGGACCATGAGATTGGTGATATGTCTTTTCTTTTAAAATTTTTAATTTATTTCCGGAAGACACAGCCTGTATACTAACATACCCATCCATTCCACCATGGACATTCATTTCAGGATATCCCCTGAAATTCATCACTTCTTCACTTGAGAGCAGCATAAAATCTCCGGGCGAGCCTCCATGATATCTAAGATAAGACTTGTCCTTTGTCATTTTTATCAATAATCGAGCAAATAGTCTTGGTAAATCAGGAATAATTTTTATGCCTCTATGATACCTCCCAAAGTAAGCACTCCAGCAAAAATCCCAGCTTTTTCTGCAAAATTTTTCCACGTCTGATGTCTTCATTTCTGTTGGAATATCTATAGACAAATCATACCGATTTGCCCTGTAGAAAATTTTTTTCTTCAATTTTCTTTGAGAGAAAAATCGAATCATCTCTTCGCTAAATATGATGTCAGGGTTGGTAAAAACAATAAACTCTCCTTGGGCTCTTCTCATTCCAGAATTTTTCCCTAGAAATTCTAGAAGAGGCATCTTTTCAGAGGTTTTAAACTTATCATGAATTTCTTTAGAAACTTCTATAAATCTGACTTTTAAGAACTTCCGGTTATTTTTTATCTTCAATGCCTTATAGAGCTTTTCCTTATCTTTAGGAGGATTCCATTCAACAAAAATTAGTTCTGAAGGAAGCCTGTACTTCTCGCATAAATAAATAAGGTTATCAGTAAATCTCTGAATTCTATACAAGAATCGATGCCCGTAGTCATCATTTCTGCCAGTAACAACAAATGAAATGTAAGGTTTATCCATATTTAAGTTTGGCAAGAATCTTCTCGCTGAAATTTACACATTATACTCGAACATTAATTGAGACTAATAAATGTTTCGTTTAACTAGCCCTATACTTATAAAATAAGGAGATTGTAGAATCTCTTTAACATAATTAGGATAAATTAACTATTTGGACTTTCAAAATCATAATATTTATGAGTGCCTTTATCTCTATCATAGCTTTCTGACAAGCAAATTATCACAGACCCGACCTTTGCTTTTATTCTTAAAGCTATCTTAGGAGGGATGTCTAGCGTGTCTCCAGTGTTCATTTCATATTTTCTCTGCTCTCCAGAATTGATATCTTTTAATGTAAATTCAGCTTCTCCAATAACTCCATACCTCTCTTTGTAATCTCTCCAGTGGTTTCCCATTTCGCTTTCTTTAGCTATCAAAGCCACTCTAACTTGCTCAACATTGATCAAGTTTTCATGAGGAGGAGGCAAAACACCAACAATCACTCTAGAAGGATTTTTATTAGAATCAAAATTCTGGGTATGAATCACTTTATCTAATGCCATAATTTTAATTGGAATTGCTGTTTAAAAGGATTTATGTTCAACAAGTGTTTTTATTATTAAAAACTCTTTTTCAAGATATCACTAACGAAAATTTTATAAATATAGAGGTATATTCTTATATATGAATAATAGCGGTTTATTAAAGGAAATTTGGGATTATTTAAAGATCAGGAAAAAATGGTGGCTTTTGCCAATTGTGATCATGCTTTTCCTAGTAGCTCTTCTAATAATTTTTGGTCAGAGCAGTGCTTTGTCGCCTTTAATTTATGCCTTAGGTTAAATTTATCTTGAAATTTGGCACAAAACTTGTGAAATTCCCTAGAAGGCTTTTTAAATACATTCCTCTTAAATATTTTTATGGGTTTAGAAGAGACTGGTGAAAAATTTGGATTTGTTCTTATGCTTTTTGTTTCTGCAACAATCCTCTTTTTTGCCTTGAAGGTTTTAAAGAAAATGCCTGATAACTGGAGCTATTTTTATATATTAATCTTGGTTTTTTTAATGGTTTTGGTGGGAACTTTTATTAAAAAGCTGTTAAAATAAAATGGGAATAAAAATTTTCTTAATAGGGATAAAAAGCGGGCAGAAAAGATTTGGTGAATCTATAGCTGCAGTAGTCAATTCTTTATTATTGAGCCTTGTTTATTTTATTGGGGTTGGAGGAACATCAATTATCGCAAAACTTTCAAGAAAACATTTTTTAGATTTAAAATTAGAAGAGCCAAGAAAGTCTTATTGGGAGGAATTAAACTTGAGTAAAGAAGAAATGGAGAAATATTACAAACAGTTTTAAAATGTATGTTTTAGGTATTAGCTGCTATTATCATGATGCTTCGGCAGCCCTTTTAAAAGATGGCTTGACTGTCGCCGCAGCCGAGGAAGAAAGATTTACAAGGAAGAAGCACGATGTATCTTTTCCAATAAATTCCATTAACTACTGCCTGAAGAGTCAAAATATAGACGTCAAAGATATAGACTATATAGGATTTTATGAAAAACCTATTCTTAAATTCGAGAGAGTTTTGTATCAGCATTTGGAGTGTTTTCCTAAAAGCTATAGGACATTCTTATCTAAATTACCTTCTTGGTTTAACGAGAAATTAAGAATTGTTAAGACTATTAGAAAAGAGCTGGGCTATAAAAAGGATGTTCTTTTTATCCAGCATCATTTAGCTCATGCTGCAAGTGCCTTTTTAGTCAGTCCTTTTAAGGAAGCTGCTATACTAACAGTTGACGGAGTTGGAGAATGGACAACGACCTCTTATGGTTTTGGAAAAGAAAATAATATTAATCTAATTAAAGAAATCAGATTTCCCCATTCTATAGGGTTATTATACTCGACAGTAACGGCATATTTAGGATTTAGCGTAAATAATTCAGAATATAAGGTAATGGGTCTAGCCCCATATGGTGACATGAACAGGAAAACAAATCCCTATTATAGAAAATTGTTAAAAGTTGTTGATATAAAAAATGATGGTAGTTACAGATTTGATATGAGCTATTTCAAATATCATTACACCAACAAAATGCCCTCAAAAAAATTGTGTGAGCTGTTTGACGGTCCTGTATCCAAGGCAGGCGCAGAGATGGAAAAAAGACACAAGGATATTGCTGCTGCACTGCAGTTAGTTACAGAAGACATATTAACTAAAATCCTTAATCATGTTCATAAAGAAACAAAATCTGAGAATATTGTAATGGCTGGCGGTGTTGCATTAAATAGCGTATTTAACGGGAAGATATTAAGCTCCACGCCTTTTAAAAAAATATGGATACATCCAAATTCTTCAGATGGTGGAACCAGCCTAGGCGTTTCTTCTTATATATACAACACAATTCTTGGCAAAAAGAGAAATTATATTATGAAAGACGCTTATTTAGGACCGTCTTTTTCAGATGAGGAGATTCAAAAATTTCTTGATGCTAATAAGATTAAATATAGCATATTTAAAAATAAGGAGGAATTGGTCAATAAGACAGCAAAAATAATTTACGACAATAATGTTGTTGGTTGGTTTCATGGGAGATTGGAATGGGGGCCAAGAGCTCTTGGTGCACGAAGTATTTTAGCAAACCCCTGCAATCCGAATGCAAAGGAAATATTAAATGAAAAAGTCAAGCATAGAGAGAAATTCAGACCCTTTGCACCGGTTGTTTGCGATGACGATGCTTTAAAATATTTTGATTGTGATAATCCTATTCCAGAACCAACAGATTTTATGCTAATGGTTTATCCAATCATAAGCAAATGGCAAAAAAAGATTCCTTCAGTTACCCACATTGATGGGAGTGGCAGATTACAGACAATCAGGAAAAATCAGAATCCATTATATTACAATTTAATCAAAGAATTTGGAAGATTGGCTGGCATGCCTATTTTGATAAATACTTCATTTAACATTAGAGGAGAGCCAATTGTCTGCACACCTCAAGATGCTTATAAATGCATGATGGGAACAGGAATAGACTATTTGGTTATTGGTAAGTTTTTAATTAAAAGAGAGGATAATCCCAAAGATATGTGGGATAGTGAGAAATATGCAAATGATTGAAAAGACAATCAAGAGGGCAATGGTTGTATTAATAATTCTTGTAGTAATTGGCACTCTCTTGATAAAGTATGCTTTTAACATAACATTTTTCCGTCAATTAGTTATCATTATAATTGATTTGGCTGCAATTTCAATTTTTGCCTATATCTATTTCAAGCCAGAATTTATCATTAAGAGAAGGAGGGAAATTTTTCTGCTGATCCTTTCTCTTGTGATTTTTTTTGTTTTAATGGAAATTATATTAAGAGTGACTGATTGTGGGTGGAAGTGGGATGTCTCCCCAGATGGTGATATAAAGTATAAATATGAAAAATCTGCAAAAATCTGCAATTCCATAATAGATGGAAAAAGATTTTATGTCAGGACGAATAATGAGGGGTTTATTGATGATGATTTAGAATTTAAAGAAGAAGATTATAATATTTTCTTAATAGGAGACTCATATGCTGCGTGTTTGGAGTCAGATTATGCCAATTGTGCCCACCAAAAACTGGAAAGAGATCTTAAAGAAAAATATGGGGGCAAGATTAACATAATAAATTTTGGAGTGAGCAGTTATAGCGGATTGGCTGAGCTGGCTGTTATAAAACATTACAAAGACTTATACAAGCCTAAGATGATTATTCTTTATTTTTATGTAAATGATCTTCAGGAGAATCAGGATTATTTAGACAAGAAATATATTAGAACTAAATCACAGAATATTATAAGAAAGATAACTCCCAAAACTCTTTTGTTCTTTTTTACTTATGGAAAAAATTTATTGGACAAGGTTTTTATAAATTCAGAAAGGTATCGCAGTTTGAGCGGTCTTGAGGCTCAAGCAGTGCAAGGGCATGAAGTTTACTCAAAAGAATACACTTCTAAATGGGAAAACCTGACTAATCTGGAATTGCAGGTTTTAAGCGAAATATACAAGATCAGTCGCGAAGAAAATATTACATTACTTCATGTAGCAGTCACAGCGCCAGAACAAGTTTACGAAGAGCGTTGGAAGCAGGCTTTTGAGACCTATCCTTCTTTAAAGGCCGAAAATTATGATTCTTCAAAACCAAACAATATCATAATGAGCTATGCAGAGGAAAATGGAATGCATCATTTGGATTTGCTTCCCCTGTTTAGGCAGAATCAGAAGAATTTGCACTGGGCTGAAGGCCATTGGAATGATGAAGGCCAGCTTTTTGCTGCAGAAAAGATAAATGAGTATATAATAGAGAATAATTTAATAAGATCCTCTTAATTATCTTTATTGAATAAGGGCTAATTATGGGCTTTTTGAAAACAAAGCAAGAAAACCTAATTGAAGATATTCTATAATTATTCTCGCTAGAATCACTCCAACTGTAGCAGCGTAAAGAGATATCTTAACAAAATTTAAAACCAATATATATCCTACTACCAGTTTAACAATTGTCAAAGCAATCAATAATTTTGCTGTTAACTTAGTCTTTCCTCTTGAGACAAAGAAATTGATGTAAATGCCTATCATAGAAGAGGGAACTATTACTAGCGAGCCGAGCCTTAGAAGGCCGATTGCATCAGAATAATTGTCTCCATAAGCTATCTTTACTATAAGCGGAGCTAGAATTACAATTAAAACAGTAAATAAAATGGAAAGGATAAATATCGCCACAAGTGATCTTTTTAAGCCTCTTTTTAACTGTTCTCCCTCTAATCTTGAAAATATAGGGAATAACGCTGTTGACAATGCTGCAATAGCGGTGGCCGGGCTTATCAAAAAAAAGGCAGCTGAGTAGTAACCAATAAATTCAGAGGTAACAAATTTTCCAAGAAGAATTATGTCAATTTGATCTAGGAGAGTATAACAAATAAGAGAAATTGAAAGGGGAAAAATAAATCTTCTCACGTCTTTTTTCTCATTATCACTAAGAGGCTCGGCATTAACTTCCAGGAATAATATTTTCTTTTTTGCTAGAAGTATAAAAAAAATCAGAGTTAGAGCATAGGGGATGAAAATTGCTGATACAATTATCACTAATGACATTTCTTGAGTTAAGGCGTATTTTAACAAGATTATAACTAAAACAGGCACTATTAAAACTCTGGTAATCTGAAAGAATAATTCTTTAAAGAAAATCCCTTGGAATTGATTTGACGAGCGAAAAAAACTTTCAATAAAACCAATCACACTAAGCATAATTACAAACAAAGATCCCACCAATAAGGCTAAAAAAATTGGCTTTTGATAATATGTGGTTGAAATAAATTTAGCAGACACTACTAATGCTAAGAAACTTATTGTTGTAAGAATAACCTTTATCTTGAAATGATAAACAAAATATGATTTTGCTTTTTTTTGGTCGCCCTTGGCTAAAGTCAGAGAAATATATCTGGTTAAAGAGGTGGCTACCCCCATATCTGAAAAACTTGCGAATGTAAAAATAGTAAAGAAAACCAAACTATACAGGCCAAATAATTCAGGCATTAAAACTCTTGCTATGATTGCAATAAAAATGAGGCTTCCAATCTTTGTTACAATGGTTGTGGAAATCTGGTGAATGCTATTTTTAATTGCCAGTCCAGAGTATCCTCTAAGTGTCCTTTCCTTAAATTTATTAAAAGTATTCATTAAATCCATGGCGAGGATACCTCGGAATTTAGTGCAGATTTTTTCATCTTAAGATATGTTAAAATTATAATATAATTTTTTGAAACCTTTTTATTTTATCTTGTCATAAATAACATAATCCATATAAAAACTATTCGGATTTAAAATCTACAAAAAGAATTCTTCTTACATAAAATTTTTAAACATCGTGCAGATTCTCTCTAAATGTTTAAAAATAGAAAAAAGCTCGTGTTTTTGGAAAATGAAGACCAGGATAAGAGCTATTTAAAACATAAAAATAAATGTTTTTACACAAGAATATGCCAAATATAAAAAAAATGTTGAAAGATAAAACAATTCTGATTACAGGAGGCACAGGATTTTTGGGAAGATCTCTAATAAAAGAGATACTGAATTATGACCCTCAGAGTATCAGGATTTTTAGCAGAGATGAAGTTAAACATTATCTTCTTCAAGAAGAAATGAGATTTCATGATAAAAAAAATAAATTAAGGTATCTTGTAGGAGATGTAAGGGATTTCGAGCGCCTTAAAAAAGCAATGAAGGGGTGCCATATTGTTATTCATGCCGCTGCCTTAAAGCGAATAGACATGATAGAGTATAATGTAGAGGAGGCTATAAAAACCAATATTCTTGGGACGTCTAATCTTGTCAGATCTGCTATTGAAAATGACGTTGAGAAAGTGATTTTTGTTTCAACAGATAAAGCATGCTCCCCCATAAATACCTATGGGGCCTGCAAACTAGTTGGAGAGAGGATTATAATAGAGAGTAATTTCAGCAAAGGGAAAGCAAAAACAGTTTTCTCATGTGTAAGATATGGAAATGTTATTAATAGCACTGGGTCTGTAATTCCATTTTTTATGGATAAAATAAAAAACAACCAGGATATTCCTCTGACTGATGAAAGGATGACAAGATTTTTAATTAGTGAGGAAAGAGCTGTAAGACTAATATTCAGCGCAATATTCTATAGCATTGGTGGCGAGGTTTTTATCCCGAAACTGCCATCGGTAAGAATGGTTGACTTGATAGATGGCCTTAAGGAGATATATGGAAAAAATAATAGAGTGATAAAATTAGGGACCAGGCCAGGGGAAAAAATCCATGAGTCTATGTTTAATGAAGCCGAATCCCCAAGAACCCATGATTTTGAAGATAATTATGTTATAGTGTCTCAAATAGGAAAATATCAAAAAGGAAAAACTCATAAATATCTAGACAATTCTAGATTGGTAAATTTTAATGAATACAGCTCAAACAATAACCCCCTTCCAAAAGAAGAAGTTAAACAATATTTAAAGAAAATTCTTAAGATAAAATGAAAATCTTGATAACAGGAGCAAGAGGGCTTCTTGGATCAAATTTAGCCTTGATGTACTCAGAAAATAATGCAGTTTATGCAACAGGAAAAAATAAACCAACTTTTGATTTTTGTGAAAATTATGAGATAGACATAACTTCCGATGAAGATGTTAGAAAAATAGAGGAATTGAAGCCTGATGTAGTTGTTCATTGTGCTGCGCTAACAAATGTTGATTATTGTGAGGAAAATATTTGGGAGGCAGTTAAGCTAAATGCAGAGGGGACAGAAAAGATTTCGGAAGCTTGCAGAAAAATAGGAAGTTATCTTGTTCATATTTCAACCGATCAGGTATTTGATGGTTTAATTGGAGATTACTCTGAAGAAAGCCCGTCAAATCCAATAAATGTTTATGGAAAAACAAAATTAGATGCTGAAAAAATTATACAGAAGACTAACAGAAACTTCTGCATTCTAAGGACAAACATTTATGGCTGGAACATGCAAGATAAAAGCAGCTTAGCTGAATGGATTCTTGCAAAACTTGAAAAAAAGGAGGAGGTTTCAGGCTTTAAAGACATTTTTTTTAATCCGATAAATACCACTAACCTTGGAAGGTGCATTCTAGAATTAATTGATAAAGGGTATCAAGGAGTTTTACATCTGGCGGGTTCTGAGAAAATATCTAAATATGAATTTGCAAGAAAAGTCGCTAAAATCTTTGGCTATGATGAAACTCTTATTCGGCCTATAAGCTCTGATGAAGTTAATTTTAAGGCTAGACGGCCAAAAAAGATGACTTTAAACATAGAAAAAGCTAAAAACTTACTTGAAAATAAGCTAAAAAACGTTGTGGAAGGTTTAGAAGAGTTCAAAAATTTAAGGGATTCAGGATTCTTAGAAGAGCTTAAAAAACAAAATATAGGAATAATAGAAAAAGTTAATAAATCCTTTAAATTTTCGGAGGATATGGAAATTTCTATTTTAGGAAGGAAAATTGGTCAAAATGAACCAACATATTTTATAGCAGATATAGCTGCAAATCACGATGGCAGTTTAGAAAGGGCCAAACATTTAATAAAGGCTGCAAAAGAGGCCGGCGCTGATGCTGTCAAATTCCAGCATCACAGAGTGAAACATTATGTTAGTGAAATAGGGTTTGAATCTCTTGGGAACAAGCTGTCTCACCAGTCAAAATGGAAAAAATCTATTTTTGAAGTATATAAAGACGCAGTGGTTCCTTTAGAGTGGACAAGTGACCTGAAAAAATATGCAGATAGTGTTGGAATTCATCTTTTTACAACCCCTTATGATTTGGGAATGGTGGATTTAGTTGATCCTTACTTTCCTGCGTTTAAAATTGGTTCGGGAGATATAAACTGGCCAGATATGCTGGAAAAAGTGTCTAGAAAAGGAAAACCTGTTTTTGTAGCAACAGGAGCTTCAAATATTGGTGAGGTTCAAATGGCAATGGAAATTTTAACAAAAAATAATAAAGAAGTTGTTTTGATGCAATGCAATACAAATTACACTGCAGATGATTCTAATTTTGATCATATTCATTTAAATGTCTTAAAAACCTATAAAAAAATGTTTCCAAAAACAATATTGGGTTTGTCAGATCATACAAAAGGCCATGCTACAGTATTGGGAGCAGTTGCTTTAGGGGCAAGAGTTATTGAGAAACATTTTACAGATGACACATCTAGAGAAGGCCCAGACCATCCGTTTTCAATGGATATTAAAACATGGCGAGAAATGGTTGATAGAACAAGAGAACTTGAAAGGGCTCTTGGTGATGGAAATAAGAAAGTAGAAGATAATGAAAAAGAAACCGTTATTTTGCAAAGAAGATGCATAAGAGCAAGCAGAGACATTTTTGAGGGAAAAATTATTACAGAAGATGACTTGGAGTTTCAAAGGCCTGCTTCCGAAGGAAGTTTAGAGCCCTTATTTAAGGCGAAAGTTTTGGGAAAAAAGGCCAAAAGAAACATCTTTAAAGAAGAACAAATCGATTTTTCGAAAATAGAATAAAATGAAAGTATTGGTAATAGCGGCCCATCCTGATGATGAAGTTTTGGGGTGCGGCGCCACAATAGCAAAACATGTAAAGCAGGGAGACATAGTTGACGTTCTAATTTTGGGTGATGGAATAACAGCACGCTATGAAGAAAGTGAATTGAATAATCCTGAAGTTATAGAAAAAGTCAAGGCTATAAACGGACATGCCTTTAACGCCTCTAAAGTTTTGGGAGTTAATCAATTAGAGATAAAAGGGTTTCATTGCACTAGATTTGATAAATTTCCATTAAGAGATTTTGTAGGAATAGTTGAGAAAAAGATAAAGGAATTCAAACCAGATAGAGTCTATACACACGGTCCTAATGATGTGAATATAGATCATGGCATTGTTTACAAGGCAGTTCAGACAGCGACCAGGCCTATGACTCCAAGTTTTGTCAAGGAAGTTTTTTTAATGGAAATTCTATCAGGGACAGAATGGAATTTTTTAGAATCTTTCAGACCAGATCACTATATTGATGTTGTTGACACAATTCAATTAAAAGTGGATGCGTTAAGAGAATACTCCAGCGAAAAAAGGGAATTTCCACATCCACGCTCAGATGAAGGGATTATAATACTTGCAAAAAAAAAGGGTTCCGAGGTTGGACTAAAATATGCCGAAGCATTCAAAACGTTCAGAGTAATAAAATAATTTTTAAGATATATTTCTTGAGTTAGGAAACTATATAAACAGTTAAATTTAAAGATTTTTATGAAATATGATTTAGGAATTGCTTTATGTCATGAAGTTAAAGAAAATGGAAAGTTGAGTTTTGAAACAGAGGCAAGAGTTGATGAAGGGATTAGACTTTACAACGAAGGGGTTTTTAATGAGCTAGTTATGTCTGGAGGTTATATCCTTGGATACAATTTTTCTGTAGCTGAAAAAATGAGAGATTATGCAAATGAAAAAACTCCAGCAAAAATGTCTTTAGAAGACATTTCGTTGGACACAATAGGACAATTGGTTTTTTTGAAAGAAGGAATAATTGATCCAAGAAAAATAAAAAGTTTTGCTTTAATAACCGATGATTGGCACATGCCAAAAACAGAATTCATGGCCTATAACATTTTTGATGAAAGTTATAATTTAGGTTTTTTCCCTGTTTATAGTGAGGATTCCAAAAAGAAAAGAAGAGAAGACACGCTTAAAATTTCTAAATTTTTAAAAACTTTTGGAGATTTTATAGACGGAAAAAAAGATATGGTTCTTACTCTTTTAGAAAATCACCCTTTTTACAACGGAAAATATCCTTGGAGAAATTTTGAAGAAGAATATTTCTTGAAAAGATTGGAAAAATTAAAACATGATAATTATCAATGAAAATGAACTATTTAATAACAACAATAAAATCGTGGAATATTAATAACGCCAAAAAGCTTAGAGAAAATGATTCTAAAAACAGATGGGAAATTATTACAGATAAAAATGACTTTACTACAGAAAGAGTAAAAGAAATATCCCCTCGATATATCTTCGTTCCTCATTGGTCATGGATGATTCCTGAGGAAATTTGGCAAAATTATGAAACTGTTGTATTTCATCCAGCCGATTTGCCTAATGGGAGGGGCGGCACTCCTATTCAAAACCAGATAATTAGAGGGATTTATGAAACAAAATTAACAGCCTTCAGAGCAGAAAAAGAAATTGATGCCGGTCCAATATATGCTCAAAGAAATTTCAATATGTCTAAAGGAAATGTTGATGAAATTTTAACAAGAGCGTCCCAGATTTATTTTAATGAAATGATCCCGGAAATAATTGAAACAGAATCAACTCCAAGGTCTCAAGTAGGCGAAATTGTTGCTTATAAACGAAGAAAACCCTCGCAAAGTGAATTAACACAATTAGACCTAGACGCGTTTACCCCTAGAAGATTATACGACTTCATAAGAATGCTTGATGGTGAAGGTTATCCTAGAGCCTATATAGAGACACTTAATGGAAATCTAGAATTTTCAAACGCATCATTGGAAGGAATGGTAGTTAGAGCAAACATAGAAATAAAATCAAAACAGCAGGAAATTTAAGCTAAAAACAGATTGCAATAAAAAATGGGAAAAAAAGAAAACATCGTGGCTGTGATTCCGGCAAGAGGAGGCAGCAAAGGGATCCCTAGAAAAAACCTCAAACTTCTGGAAGGCAAACCCTTAATAGCGCATATTATAGAGACTGCACTAAAAGTTCCTGAAATTGATAGAGTTCTAGTTTCAACAGACGATTGGGAAATTGCCAAGGTAGCTAAGAAATATGGCGCAGAAGTTCCTTTTATGAGGCTGGAAGAGCTATCTGGAGATACAGTGTTGACAGCTCCTGTCTTGCAGCATTCTGTTGATTGGCTAAAAGAAAATGAAAATTACAATACAGACATCATTGTTTTGGTATACGCCACTTCTCCGCTTTTAAAATCAGAAAAAATAAGTGAAGCACTTAAAAAAATTGAAGGAAAACCAGAAGTTGATTCAGTTGTCAGCCTTGTTCTTGATGACAAGTACCACTGGAAAAAAGTTGATGGAAAACTTGTCAGAATTTATCCTAATAAGATTATGAGAAGGCAGGACATGGATCCTTATCTTAGGGAAAATGGAGCTCTTTATATAATGAGAAAAAAAATCCTTGAAGAAACAGGAAATTATATAGGCGGAAACATTGATTATGTGATGATGAAAGAGAAAGATTCATGGGATATAGATACAGAGCATGATTTGAGGATAATTGAAGCGTTGATGAAGACAGATAATGATTAACTTTTTCTAATAATCAACAGAATACAATCCTGAAGGCGTTTTATTCATCATAGCATGCCATACAGCTGTGAAATAAGTTTTAATATTAAAATATTTGATTATTATGCAATTTTTAATAGTCAATAATTCTTTTATTAGTTATTTTTTCCTCTTTTACAAGATTAAATATTCTCTCGAGCAATTTTAATTTAAATCTTGCCTCAAATAAATCATGGATGTAAAAAGATGAAATTTCTCTACCTTTCATTTCTTTTTTTATATACCTAAAGATTTCTTCATCCGATTTTTTATGGCTTACTAAAAATTCAATTATAGGCATTCTGTTATTTCCACATATTGTTATGGGAACATTTTTTATATTATTGTAGATTTCTATTTTTTCTCCTGAGTAATCACTTATAAATTTTATTTCTTCCTCACTTAAGGCTTTCAAAACTTCATCATTAACATTAAACCCTGGTGAGGCGAAGCTAATAGGGTTTCTGCCAAACAGCCTTGCGTATCTCATTTTTGCCCTGTGGATTCTATCTCTCACACTTATCTTTTTCAGCCCTCTTGTCCATTCTCTGTGCTTCCAGCCATGCAGCCCAAGCTCATGTCCTTCATCCAAGACTCTTTTTAATATATCTAAATTTCCCTTGACAAAATCCCTGGGGAATAAAGCCATTCTTAATTTATCCCTGAAAGACCATAATTTAATGAGGCGTTCTCCAGAACTTTTCATTTTTTCCCTATATTTGATAATTTCAACAACATTTGATTCCCCGCCCATGACTAAATAAAAGGAAGCTTTTATGCCATATATCTTGAGCAAATCTAAAAGCTTTGGCAGGCCCTTTCTTATTCCTTTATCAGATTCTAAGTCTACTCTTAACGTAAATGTCTTTTTCATTTTATTTTTTTATCAGTTTATTATAGGTATTTAATAGTTTATTGAAGTCATCTTTCCAATCAAAGCGCATTTTTCTGCTGTTAAAACTCATTTTTCTCCTGAGCTTTTCATTGCTTAGTATTTTTATTATAGCTTCGGCAATGTTTTTAGGATTATTTTTTACTATAAATCCATTTTTTTTGTCCTTAACGAACCTTTTCATAATTTCTAAATCTGTGGCGACAATAGGCAAGCCTGCCGCCAAATACTCATATAATTTATCTGGATCTGCAGTTTCTGTCAGAAGAGTTTTTTGATGACATATTGCTCCTAAATCAGCAGAGCAGACAAATTCAGCATATTTTTCATCAGCCATCCATTCAGAGATGAATTCGACATTTTTTTTAATTCCATTTTCTTCTATTTTTTTTAACAGCTCATTATAGTAGCCTTTATCTTTGATTTCTTCAGCTATTTTTATTGCAAAAAAAGCATTTGGGATTTTTTTTATAACAAAAGGTATAGAGTCAATTAAAAGATCCAGCCCAAAATAAGGCACAATGCTCCCAGTAAACAATACTACCTTCTTTTTTTCCCATCCAAATTTGTCCTTATTCTTTTTTTTAGGATTAAAATATCTGTTATTAGCGGCTGCAGCAGAATTGGTTACTCTTGTGAAATACTCGTCTTTTAATTTATAACTATTTTTAAGGAACTTTTTCTGAGGTTCGCTAACCACAACTATATGGTTTACATATTTAAAACAAAACCTTTCAAACATATGGAAAAGTTTTATTTTCATTTTACTGGCAAAGTTAATTGAATTATTTTCTAAAATTGTGGATTCTCCGCTCCATGGATCATGGTAGTCTAAAACTATCTTTGCTTTAACTCCCATAAATTTTGATATGAAAGCAGGGATGAGTGAGGAATGTCTGTGGCAGTGCATTATATCTATTTTATTTTTTTTAT
This sequence comes from Nanobdellota archaeon, assembly GCA_038045985.1. Lineage (GTDB taxonomy): Archaea > Nanobdellota > Nanobdellia > Pacearchaeales > GW2011-AR1 > JBBSXA01. Next base: position 34,942 of record JBBSXA010000004.1, on the reverse strand, counting down.
TTATTTTTTTTATTTTTCCCGCTCCTATGATGCCAAAGAATATTAAATCTAAGATGGTTATGTTATTAGAGGGTTTTTCTGTAAGAAAACCATTTTTTTTAACAATTATTGTCTTATAATTTTCTTTGTAATCTCTTTTTATTTTATTCTTTTTGAACAATATCCTATACACAATAAACCCTTTTTCAGATAAGTCTCTGCACATTTGAGAAATTCGCGGGGGTTCTTGAAAATCTCTTGCAAACATCTGCACAATTACTTTTTTATTATCCATTTTTAAAATTATTTAACATAAAAGTCACTTTATGGCTTCTGAATAAATTCTCTCAAATTTTTTGTTACGCTCTTCAATGGAGAATTTTCCGGTTTCAATATTTTTCAAGCAATTTTTTCGCATCCTAGATCTAATTTCTGGTTTATCAATAAGTACTAATACTCTCTTAACAATCTCATCAATTATCAATTTCTCTTTTTTTCCAATTCTTCCTTGATTTACCCTCTCTACATTAGGTATAATAAATCCAGTATATCCATCATCAATTAATTCTTTTCTTGCATAACCATCGACTGTAACAGTAGGAATTCCAAAAGACATTGCTTCAAGCATTGAAAAGCCAAAAGTATCACTGTAACCAGGATAAACAAAAATATCAACATTAGGGTATACTTCTTCAAATAATTTATTTTGTGGGAGAAGATCAATAAATATTATTCTTTTATTTTTAGAATATCTCTTTAACACCTTTTCTGGAACTACTGAAACAAATAAGCATTTTGCGTTTTTTCTTTCTTTAGTTATTTTATCAAAAGCTTCTAAAGTATGTAATCCTCCCTTTCTATCAAAATATCTCCCAACAAACAAAAGAGTGATTTCTCTGCTTTTCCTTTTTATATTGGGTATTTGTCTAGGAACAGCAGGGTATATTACATCTACTTTATTTTCTATCTCTGGAAACATTCTAATTATCCCATTTTTACATTCTTCTGTCCATGCAAGTATCTTTTTACAATTTTTTCTTTGTAAAATTTTTTTAACAATTTTTCTCCCTATTGAAGTACTTCTCCAAGAAAGCCAAAATTGCCAGTGACATTCGAAATCAGCTATCCAAGGAATATTTTTATTTTTACTTAAACAGTGTGCACAATGAATTAAGTCATATTCTCCATTTTTTGTTTTATGTGCATTTGGAAAAGGTAATCTAAGTTTATTTGCATAATTTCTCAACCTCCTTAAACGACTAAGAAAAAGAAATTTGCTTTTCTCAGTTATAACTCCTTTTTGATTTTTGGCGTTAAGATATTCAATATTTTTTGGAGGACTTTCTATTAAATACTTATAATAAGGGGAATCTGGAAATTTCCAAGGGTATTGAAGATAAACCTTAATTTTTTCCATCCAAGATCAAAATCAAAATTCTATTTATAAATATTATGGACGAAAAATTAATTATCTTTTAATTACAATATCAACTCTACGAAAGATATAAATAACCCTCAAAAATCATCCAGATGTGGAAAGTCATAAGAAAAAATTTGTGAAGAATATTCCAATTTGCTTTTTTAGAAAGATTACAAACCGATTTTGGTACATTTTGGGTTATTTCGGACCTGGAAATAACTTGCGAATTATTGCAAATAAGGCTAGAGGAGTTAAAATTGGAAAAAATGTTTTCATTGACGCATTTGTGCATATAGACACAGCTGTGCCTCATTTGGTAAGAATAGAAGATAACGTTAAACTATCTGTAGGTGTTAAGATTTTTGCGCATAATTCAGTATTCCAAGATATAAATCCCAAAGATCCAATAATAATCTCTCCTGTTCTGATAAAGAGAAAGGCTCAAATAGCTCCAAATGCAATAATTTTAGAAGGAGTTACTATAGGTGAAGGCTCTATAATTGGAACCTCTGCAGTTGTTAACAAAGACATTCCTGATGGAGTCATAGCTGTCGGTATTCCTGCAAAACCAATAAAAAATTACAAAGAGGCAAGAGATTCAATTTTTGGCAATAAAAAATAGCTAAACATTCTTAAATTTATTCAATACCTTTCCTCTTTCTTCTTTTATTTCTAAGTCTCTCAAGCATAAAGGATCAACTTCTTTTATAAAATCCTTTGTTTCTCTATCGACTAAACTCATCTTTTTTATTTTCTTGGATACCTCAAATACAAACCCTGTATTTTTTATTATGTCTTCAACAGAATAATCAGGGTTTATTTCAGAAAGGATAATTTTCCCTCCTATAAACTCAAAAGAGCACATATTAGTGATAATTTTGTCCGGGCCTTTGCCTTTGTTCCATCCGCTGGCAGTCACGAAGTCTACCTCATCAACAAAAACTTTGCTACTATGGTTTGGAACGTATAAAATAGATCTTTTTGCATAGTGAACTATATCATCTACTCCCATTCCGCCAGGAAGGCGAATCTTTGGATTTTTATGTGTGCCAATAACTGTATTGTTCATGTTGCCGTATTTGTCGACCTGAGCAGGTCTTAAAAATTCTAAATCTATTTTTTCCTCAATTAACATATCTAAAAACCCAGATAAACCTATTATTTTGCCATTTTTAAAATTTTCAAAACAGAAAGTTGAGGGAATTTTTGGAGTGATTTTGGGGTTAGCGTAAAATCCAGCTATGAGATTGATATTTTTCTTTTGAGAGGCTAAAATAACGGCAATCATTGGTATAAATGTAGAAGTTCCTTGCACAATGGTTTCTCCATCGCGAATTTCTTTTTCTATATTTAATATTAAAAAATCAGATATTTTGCTCATTTTCTAAGTAATTAATAATCTCTTTAATATCAGGCTCATAGTGGCCTTTGCAGCCAGTAGGATATGCTCCCTTTTTGGAGATTATTATATAGTCTACAAATTCTTTTGAAATGGTTATTTCTTCAGATTTTAATTCCCCTATTTCTTCTACGCTAAATATCCTTATTTTAGAAGCTCTTGCCATCTCTTTCTCAGAAAAATCCGGCTCATTTATAAAAACGTTTCCATATCTATCTGCCTTTTGTGCGTGGATTATGCAAAAGTCTGGATTTATAGAGTTAATTTTGCATTTAACTTTTCCCATACTATCACTTACTTTCTCGCAAGCAGAGTTTATTTTGATAATATCTGTATTAACTATAGAATCTGTTAAAAAAAAGGGTATATTCTCTGCGCCCGCTTTTAGGCGGAAGTAATAAAGTATTTCTGTCAGATCCTCAAAATAAACTTTGCCGGTTTCCACGGCATTTCTGGTTATTTTTGAAGAGCCAAGACCTTCATACCCTACGTAAGCAGCAGAAATTTTTTTAACTTTTGATTTCTCAACCAAATAATCTACTTCTAATGATCCTGCAAGCAAATACAAGTGTAAACCAGCAATATTGCTGTTAGCAATCTCTTTTATTATGGCAAGTGGTTTCCTATTTATTGTAAAACCTCCAATTGCCACAATGGAGTTGGATTTTATTATATTGCTGACTTCAGATAAATCAGTGAACTTCATGGTTAATATTATTTTTTTCTTTTAAGTCTTTCATGTATTCTGTAGCAGAAATGTTAAATTTTACATCATCTCCAAGCTTAGGTATTCCCTTTTCATCTATATGGTATGCAAATTGGTGCAATGTTTTTCCTCCGGGAGTGTGTTTTCTCATTTTTGCTTCAATTTCAAAGCCTAATTTTTCAAACATGGATAATACTGCCGGATTATCTCCAACTAATGAATCAACTACCTTTCTTCGCCCTTCCATGGCAAATATATTAATTGCAGATTTATACAGCAGCTTTCCAATTCCCTGCCCCCTGTATTCAGGGAGAACTGCTACTTTTCCCCCTTTCCCAATATGTGCTTGGGGTCTATGCAGTTTTAAAGCCCCGACTATCTTGTCCTCAATTTCAATAACAATCATGGAAACTTTACCCTTTTCATTTTCTTTTAAACATTTGTTAACTTCTTTAATGTCAGTATATGGCAGCCACACCCCTCCAGATTTATATACCTCTAAAATCTCATCTGCTCTTTTAATTTCTGCCAGTTTTATTGTTTTTTCCATATTTTTAATTTAAAACACTTCTTGCCTTAAAAATCAAAAAATCTTGCTAGTTTTTAAGTGTAATCTTTTTATTTTAAAGCCTCCACAATCTCTTTGCTTAACCCGACATTCCCATAAGGATTTATAAATTTTCCAACTACCAACTCTTTTTTTTCTAGTTTGTCTATAAGGTATTGTCCCCGTTTAACATTAATTCCAACTAGGAAATTTAATCCTGTCGCTAATCCTTCTTGCCTTTCTGTTCTATTTCTTATGATTAAACAAGGTTTTTTAAAAACAAGGCTTTCTTCTTGAATGCTTCCCCCGTCTGCAATAAGGTATTTGCAATTTGCCATAAGAAAAATAAATTCCTCATAATTCTTCAAAGGAGTTATCAAAATTTTTTCTCTGTCAATTCTGCCAAAAATTTTATATTTTTCTAAATGATGCTTAGTATTGTCATGCATTGGCCAAATTCCTTTCGTTTTTATGGAATTAATAATCTCCAAAATTTTTTCCAAATTCTCTTTTTTTCTTAAATGCTCATGCCTGTGAATGTTGATCAATACATATTCTTTTTTTTCTTTCTTAAATTTTCCAACTATTTTTTTATAAATATGCCAGGATGAATCGACAATAGTGTTTCCTGTTTTTAATATTATTTTTTTACCTTGGTAACTTTTTTTTAAATTTTTTTCAGTCAGATTAGAAACTGCTAGCAAAATATCTGAAAATCTGTCACTAATCAATCTGGATATTTCCTCGGGAAATGGCTCCCATAAAGATCCGCTTCGTAATCCTGCTTCTAGATGGACATTTTTCCATACTTTATTATAGTTGAGTATTTTACTAGACCCAATAGATGCAGCCGCGGTACTCATAGTGTCTCCATGATAGATAACATATTTTGGGTTTATCTCTTTTATTTTTTCTTTAATCTTAAAAATCATCGACAAAAACCAAAAAATCGATAGCTTATTTATTTTAGACCAGAATTTTGTGCTTATCTTTGGTTCGGGGCTTAGGATAAAATCTGGCTTTTTAATTCCGAATTCTTCACAAGACTCTTCCAAAGGGTGCTGTCCGGTGTGTATAAACCAATAATCTTTTTTTTGTTTTTGCAGCTCTAACATTATAGGCATACACTTAATTAATTCTGCCTTTGTCCCTATCACTATAGCTATCTTTTTAGCCTCTTTCAACATAATAGGACGTTTTAAAGTTCGTTTTTAATCTTTATGTAGCTTTGAAATCTATTTTGTAAACTCAAGATTGTCAAACTCTCCATACTTTCCTTCCAATCTTAAAAATTCTTCCCTGGCAATAATATGATCTGGGTAATTCACCTTCCATATCTTCATTGGTCCCCTAAATCCTTGATAATAAACAAAATCCCCTATGCCAGCACCTTGTGATCTGATGTTTGCTACGAGCAAATCTGGTTCTGTGTGCTCTAGGCTAACGGTGGAATATTTGCCTTGAGGATCATTCATTAAGTAGAGTTGTGCAAAAAGCCCATCCTGCACTTTTTCAGATAAATAAATAATTCCTCCCATATTATTGATGCCTAATCCTCCAGTTCCAGAATTTTCCAATGTTGGGATCAAAAATATAGTGGCATTTATTCCATATTTAAAGTCCAGCAAGTTCCCGTTTAAGTAGATCTTCCTTATAGGTATTTCAAACTGCTGGCCATTGTAAACAAAAACTCCTGTAGGAGGAGCAATTTTTTCATTAGTTTCATTTTTTTCAATTTTTATTATTACTCCCCCTAGGCCCGCTTTTCCCTCGGGCAGAAGTGTTTCTTTCCCATCTTTGTTGTAGAGGATGTCTTTATCGAGGACAGTTCCTCCAATATAAACATATGTGGTTGAATTGCTAGTTTCCTGCATTTGCTTCGGGTCAAGAAGCATTATAGGTATCCAAGAAGCTCTGTCATTTACTTCATCGTCATTTCCTATGCTGGAGTAAGCAGAATATTTTCCTAAATCTGTTTGGTCTATTAATAAATAAGAAACATTATGGGCCTTCATGAAACTAAGAGCTGTTTCAGGATAAGGTGTTGTCAAGACATATCTTCCAATCAGATGGTCCCAATAACTAGTGAAGTGTCCTCCATCTGTTACAGTTGGCCTTTCTCCTATTGTTTGTATCCAGTAACCATAATCCCACCAGTGCACAAAAATACTTCCTTCTGGGGTGTTTTTTCTCACCCAGTCCATTGATTTTTGCCAATATTGTTCATATGCTCCAGGTATAGTTGCCTTTGCCTCAGAAGAAGTGTTTTGAGAATAGTTAATCCAAGCTGTTCCTATAAGGACAATAGAAATAATTAGGAGCAATATCGTAAAGATATTGGTTTTATTTTCTTGTTTCCGCTCTTTTATAGATTTTATAATTTTTACCGGAATGTAAGCTGCTAAAATAGTTATTAAAGGGGCTATTATAATGAGCAATCTGATTGGCCCTCTCATAGAAATTAATGCTAAAAAAGAAAGAGCCAAAATTAAAACATCACTTACTTCTATTTTTTTTAGGCCTTCAAGCGTGTTTTCATCATTAGATCTTTTTGCTTTGTAATAAATATACAATAGAGAGAAGATAAATAAAATAATTCCTGACAGATAAAAAGCTTGCGAAATGAAATTGTCTCCATTTAGAGAACTGCTTGGAGATATTCTTGAGAAAGATAACCCAGATAGGAATATTAAAAAGAAAAAGGTGAGAGCTATTCTTTTATTTTTTTTAATGTGTTTTAAAGAATCCCAAAAAAGAACTATACTTCCCGCCAGAAATAGCCAAAACAAATTTCCAAAATTTCCCAATATTTCTGAAAAATAAGGAAGCTTATTTTCAGCCACAGTAAGTCCCACTCTTCCTCTTCCAAAAGGATACAACAAACCTTCAATAAGTCCAGAAAAGGCATTCATCAAAAAACCAGGCGCAATTATCAACAGAATTGCTATCAAAGCTAAAATACTGAGGAGTATGCTGAGTAAACTTCCGTTAAGAGGTAATTTTTTGAATAGAGTCTCTTTCAATTTTGCCTTTGCCACAAGAATATCTACCAAAAAAATAAATAGTATGACTAGAGAAGTGCCTGTATCGCTTATTCTAGATACAATAGGAATAAAACTTTGAGTTTTCAAGAGTTCTATAATCAATGCAGAGAAAATCCAAGAAAAGAATATTACAAAATTTTTCTTTCTGTCCTTTTCAAAAAGCAGAAATACTAAAGAAGTAAGGCTTATTGCTAGGTACAAATATCTATACCCTCCCCATGTCCAAGACATTAATCCGGTGAAGATTCCTGCTAAAACTCCGTAAATTATCCAATTTTTTTCACCTTTCTTTTTCCAAGCAAGTGTAAAGAAAAATAATGCAAACCAAAGCCAAACCATGCCCAAACTTTCAATTTCAGGTATTCCTCCTGTGGTTCTATGCAGCATTTGGGGAAGGACGATGTAAATAGAACTTGCTATGATGGAAATAGTTGTTGCAAGATTTTTCGAAAATTTTATTGAAAAAATACTTCTGTTAAACAAGAAAAAGCCGATTATTGATATCCCAAAAAAAATCACTGGAGCAATTATTGCTGCGTAAGTTATGGAAATTGAACTAAAAATTGATGCAATTTTAAACACTAAAAAAATTGCTAGAGGCATTAAATTTTTTAACGCATAATTTGTTGATCCTACAGGAGCGTATGCCATGATATCAGGATTTTGCAGGCTTCCTTCAGATATTTCTTTAGCGTGCCTTAAATACAGAAATGGATCTAAATCTGGGCCTAAAGTATAATCTCCAGTTGTAATGTCCTTTAGGCTTTCTATGTTTGTTGTTCTTATGTAGCTTGAAGTAAAAATTATCCAAAATAAAATCGGCAAAAACATTAAGGAATATTTTTCATAATATGCGCTTACTGAAGAAAGGGCAAGCATTCCAAGAAGCAGAAAAAATATCCAAGACGGAAATAGATGCAGCCCCTTATTTATTATATTATTGCCTAGGTTTAGGTTAATGGCGCTAAAAATGCTTAAAAAAAGTACAATTAATGTTAATATGGTGAATATGAAAAAATAATTATTTTTTTTAAGTTTTTTTATCAGCTTTGTCAGGTCTATTTCATCTTTTTCAGCATTATTTTTATCCTCGTTTCCCATTAACCCCATAAGAAATAAGTCTTTTTAAAAGTTTATTGTTATAAGAATAGCAGTATTCCTATGACTATTACCAATGCCTGAAATCCATTAATAATATAAACAACTTCATTTTCATAGACCTTTCCGCTTGATTTTATTTTTTTCAGAATTCTTATGGCCAAGTGCTCAACTCCATATATTTTTTCATATGGTTCATCTAAGCTGCCGTCTTCTTTGACTTTTGCGAAACTATGTTTTTTAAGTTTACCCCTTAATTTTAATATAACCTCAATTATGTATGGAATAAAGAAAAACACCGCTATTTTTTCAATATTTCCTATAATGGTTATAGATGCGATTAGGGCTCCAACAGAGTAAGTCATTATATCTCCTGGAAATATTTTGGATGGATTTTTATTGAAGAAGTAAAAAGCCAGTAAAGAAGAGACCATAATCAGGGCGATTATGGCAAGCCAAGAGCTTCCAGTTTTCCATGTTACAAATGCGAGTGCAGAAAGAATGATTATGCCTTGGCTGGATTCAAGTCCATTGTATCCTGCTAAAAAATTATAAGTTGTAGACACTCCAACAACTCCTAATGGAATAAAAAGTAATGGGTAAATAATTCCTAGTTCAATGCCTAACATATTAGAATCTCCTGCATTTATCACCATTAGTGGAACTGCTCCGCAGATAAGAAGAATTATTCTGGATCTTTTTGATAACCCTCCTCTCTGCCACCCTAAAAGATCGTCCATGAATCCTACAAATCCTATGATAAGCACTGTGGTCAATATTGTGAAGGTGCTAGTTAAGCTCTCCGCCGTTTTGAAATAGAAAGTTTTAATTGCAATATAAGCCAGCACACCTAAAGCAAACCCAAAAATAACTCCAATTCCGCCGGATCCTGCTACATTCTTTGGCTTCCCGATTTTATTCATGTCTTCCCAAATTAATCCCACTTGTCTGGCTTTTTTAATCCAGGACGGAACAAAAAACAAAGTAGCAAAAAAACTCAGTAGAAGAGAAAGAATCAACAAGGGATTCATTCTAGTCCCCTTCAAGCAATAGTTCTTCAGCACCAGGTTCTCGCATTACAGACTCCTTGCCGCAATAAGGGCACCTTTTCTTTTCACTCTGCGTCTCAAATCTATAATTGCAGTTTTTACACCAAAGTTTTGTCATTATAATACTCATGATAAAGCATATTTAAAGATTTCTTATCTTAAATATCAGCTGAATAAAACAGGAGTAAAGTACACTTCTACGAGCGCTGCAGCTATTAGAATCACTATTGAAATAAAAAGCAGAATTACCACATTTTCCACTATTCTGAGAAATTTTTGGTTTCTAATGCCATTCCTCATCATTCCAACTCCAAATATTCCGCCAGCCAAAGCCGTTATAAAGTAAGCTCCTATTTCAGGAATTCCATGAATCATGTACCTTAAAAGTCCAAATGGGATGTCTTTTATGTCATAACTAGTAAATATTCCTATTGCCGCTGAAATCACGCTCGCATTCCAAGCCAGGACAAAAATAGCTCCAGCACCAAAAATCAAGGAGAATATAAGGGTGAATATCATAACATACACATTGTTTTCTATTATTGAAAGCAGCCTTATCTCTTTGGTTGCAGCTCCAGTCACAATTTTGTTTTCTAGATCGTATTTTGCAACACATCCCTCAATATTTCCAGGGCTGTTAATCATGCAATAAGTTTCAACCTGCGCATTGAACAAGCTTGAATCTCCAAGGACAACGTACCAAAAAGCAAATGCTATAACAAAGCCTAAGAACAAGAAAATAAAACCATAAATTGCATCGCTGTGAGTTTTCCACACACTGACAATTCCCTCAACAGATTCGTCCTCTTCTTCTTCATCTTTTATTAAAAAGTACATGAATGGGAGGGAAAACATGACGCAAAAAGTTACAACTATCATTCCAGAGAATTTTGACAGAACTATGTCGCTGGCAAAAAACCATTTCACAAGGATCAAAGATAGGGAGGCATAAATAAGTCCTACAAAAAACATTTTCCAAGGCCCTTGCTCCATTCTTTTTGGATTAACTAAGGATTCAAGCATAAACCTATTAACTTAGCAGATTTTTTAAATGTTCTTGCATTAGAAAGATCATGGATAAAAAAAAGAGATTTGAAAAAATTCTCAGGGATATTAAATCAGTGAAAATTCAAGGCGCGAGAAATGTTGCAAAATGCGCATTGAGGGCATATTTTCTTTTCCCAACAAAACATTCTAAGAGATTGCTTCTTTTCTCAAGACCAACAGAGCCTATGATGGAAAATGTTCTTGAGCTGTCTGAAAGCCTTTCCAAAAAAGAAATTTTGAAACATTTCGAAGATGCGCAGCAGTCTATCAATGACGCTGTTTTTAAAATAATAAAGAATAATGATGTGATATTTACTCATTGCCATTCTACAAATGTTGTCAAAACTTTGATTCATGCCAAAAGAAAAGGCAAAAAGTTTGAGGTTTATAACACAGAAACGCGCCCTTTATATCAAGGAAGAAAAACCTCAAAAGAGCTTGCAAAAGCGGGAATAAAAGTAACTCAGTTTGTTGATTCTGCGTTTGCATTTGCTATTGAAAAAGAAAATAAAAAAGACAAGATTTATGCTACAAAGATTCTCCTTGGCGCGGACGCTCTTCTTAAAGATGGAATAATAAACAAAATAGGAAGCAAACTAATCTGTGAAACAGCTTCCGCCCATAAAATACCTGTTTACATAATTGCAGATTCTTGGAAATTCACAAAAAACAAAGTTCCTATAGAACAGAGAAAACTTAGCGAGATTTGGGACAAAGCCCCAAAAAATGTCAAAGTTCAGAATCCTGCCTTTGAATTTGTTGGTAAAAAATACATTCACAAGATTGTTTCAGAATTGGGAAGTTTGAGTTATGATGATTTTTTGAGGAAGGTGAAATAATTTTTTAACTAGTTTTTCCATAAACTCTCTGCCAGGCTGTTCTGATTGCCTTTTTAACATGTGGATGCAGACTTTCATCTATATATGTATACAGCTTAAATTTGCTGTTTCCATTTCCAGGATTTATTTTATC
>JBBSXA010000004.1:0-23581 GCA_038045985.1 Nanobdellota archaeon | reverse complement strand
TCATCCCTCCAGACAAGAATTGCCTCTGGGCTTTTCGATTCAGGAACTAAAACACCATCAACACAAAAAATAGGCGAAGTTTCTTTTAAGATATCCATAACTTTCTCTGAAACAAAACCGTTTTCATCAACATTATTCTCAACTGTTTTCATTTCAATTCACTATTAATAGTCTTTAAAAGGATTTCTCTTTTTAACAATCACTTCTCCACCTTCTCAAAAAATTCCATCAATTCCTCATCGATTTTATCCAATTTTATTTCTTCAAATTTCAAATAAATTTTTCAAACAACCTTTAAAGCTTTTCTCAGAATTATGCTTGAAACAATTCCTGCTCCGATATACCACCAAATCCATCCTGAAAGAACTCCTTCATAAACTCCCCTTACCCATGCAATTAAAATTAACAAAGGGATTATTGTTATCAGCATTGGCTTGAAAGAGTGCTTCATGAGCTCCATTGATGATTTCATCATCTCACTCTGAATTTCCTGCATCTTTTTTATGTCACCTTTGACTTCTTTGAGTTTTTTCTGGTGAGCTTTTTGAGTTTCTTTAAGCTCTTTCATTCTTCTCTGATTAGTAAAAAATTTTGTAACTAATGTCATAAAAAGTGTTACTATAATAGAAACCATTATAATGCTAACTTTCGGGTTAGCAATCATCCAGCTTTTTATACTCATAATATGCTTAAGAAAAATCAGTTTTTAAACCTAGCCACCCATAAATTTCCTGAATGCCGGATTCATGTCAGCCACATGATCCTGGGAAATTTTCTGATAAAACTGGAACATAATCATTATAACTAAAAGTATAGCTGTTCCGGACACTAAAGCCCCAAAAAGATCTGTTACTGACGCCAAGAGGCCTATTGCGGCTCCCCCCATAACTGTCAGAGGCATAATATATCTGTCTAAAATGCTTTCTATAATCCTTTCATCTTGCCTAAATCCTGCAACTTGAAGCCCAGAAGCAGTGATGTTTTTTGCCTGTTTTTTAGCGTCCATTCCTGAGGTTTTTACCCAAAACACCGAAAATAAAGTTGAAAGCACAACAAAAAATAATATATGGCTCAATCCCTGAAGAAGATATACTGGAAGAAATCCCCCTTTAATTGTCAAATCAAGAATATTTGTGCTTCCCATCCAAAATGCCAAACCAGAGATTGCCTGGCCTTGATTGAAGCTTCCTAGCCATGTGAAATACGTTGCAATTTTCGCGTATCCAGAACATTCCAATCCTTGAATGCAAGGAGCTGCCGCATTTTCAATAATCCCTCCAAATAGCTGGATATTGGCAATTAATGCGGCTGTTAAAATAACAGGGATAACTGAAGCATAAAAGAAAGATAGCGGCCACTTAACGCCATACCCTCTAATTTTTCCAAAAGACAAAGGAACTTCCACTTTTAGGGACTGCGCCCACACGACTGCTAAAAAAATAGCTACCGTCGCAATTATAGCTGCAGCTGCAGACAAAAATTCTGTTGTGAATCCTCCAATCACTGATTGAATTAAAACAAGAACTTTTCCAGAGCAGGCAACTCCCTCTCCGCTAATTCCAAACAAGCATATTCTTCCCTGGTTGTCAATAAATTGGAATGCGCTTGCGAAAAGTCTCCATGAAACGCCTGCTGCAATGAATAAACTGACTCCAGAGCCAAAACCCCATTTTTGAGTAACCTGATCCATATAAAAAATTGCAATTCCTCCTAATATAAGCTGAAATATCAAAATCCCCGCAAATCCAGGAGCTGCCTGAAGCCCTTGCATCAAAACATACACCACAGCTTCAAAAATTATAAAAAAGAAAACTAGAATATTTTGAAGCCCCTGAAAGAATTTTTTTCCTTCAGGCGTTGTTAAGTCTATATTCAAAATTCCAGATCCTGCTAAAAGCTGCAGTATGATTGAGGCCATGACAATAGGGCCTATTCCTAAAGAGATTATGCTTCCAAAATCAGTTCCAAGAATTATTGCGAGATATTCAAATCTGGCAAGCGCATTTTCTGAAAGCCCAAATAAAGGAATATTTGCAAGGACAAAAAAAGTTCCTAAAACTATTAACGTCCACTTGAGTTTTGTTTTAAAATCAAGTTTTTTCTCTTCTGGTTTCTGGACTTCCGGAATAAGCCCAAACAATTGTTTAAAATCCATTTTGCTCTTTTTATTATTCTTTAAAAGTCTCTTTTTTTTCTGTAATAAAATCTCCACCAGCCTTTTTTATCTTTTCTATTGCAGATTTTGACGCTTCTTTGGCTTTTATAATAAGTTTATGCTTTACCTCTCCATCGCCAAGAACTTTGTAATGCGGAAGATTTATCTCCCATTTATCTCCATTCTTTTTTCCGTATTTCTCAAGATTATTTTGAATGCTTAGCAAGTTTATTCTATTTCTTTTATCTCTCTTTGTTCCTTTGCTGGTTATTCCCTGTTTTCCAAAATATCCATGGCCATAAAGTTTTGTTATTAATGTTTTTTTATGATCAGCTCTTTTTCCTGTTCCAGCCATTCCCTTTCCACCTCTGTGTCCGCTGCCTTTTTTCTTTTTTCTGGCGCCATGCCCATGAGTTCCCATTTTCCTGCCGTGCATTCTTGAGGATTTCTTTCGTTTTTTTGTTTTCATTCTAAATCCAAATACTATTTAATTTTAATAAATCAGTAGCATATCTTCTTTGAGATTCATTAAGGTCTATCAGCTCATAATTTCCAAAAAAATTATTGGTCATTCTATCCTCATAAGCCCTTGCTTCCACTTCATCAGTTCTTGGATATTTGAATATAACAACGTCTTTTATTGTGTTTGGCTCTACACCCAAATAAAGCCCATTAGTTTCTTCTCTAATATCTTCCAATTTAACATTAACTATTTTTCCAATCTTTTTCATTTTAAGCGGTAACTCCTTTATTATATTTGCTCTCTAGCACTTGAATAATTTTCATCTTTTGGTTTTATTTCTCCTTTATTTTTTAGGCTAATAGACAAATTTTTATAATCTGCATCTGTTTCTCTCTTGACAGAATAATATTTTGTGATGACACTATCGTCCATTCCGAAATTTCCCTCCGCAGTAACCATTATTTCCTCTAAAGGATTTAATTTTAAAATTACTTCCCCACTATACAATCCAGTTTTCCTGAGTTCACTTAGTTTCATTATAACATCCTCTCAATTAATTCATTTATTTTTTCCCTGTTATTTCCAAGAACTCCTCCAACATTAAAGTGCTTTTTGCTTTTTATTCCTTTTCTTGGAGGATGAAGCCTAAAAAAGGGTTTTAAATTAAGCTCTTCATATTTTTTGTCTTTTCCAAGATCTTCTATAACTTTTTTTGAATCAATCTTCTTGTTTTTATTAATCAGCTGTCCTCTTTGCTGAATTAGCTTTTCAAAGATTTCTTCACTTATCTCTCCATAAGCCACAAAATCTCTGACAAGATTTAACATTCCTTGAGTTTCTTTGGTGCTTTTGATGACAACGCACGAATATTTTCTTCTCAACCTTAATCTGTCTAGAGTTTCCTCTATCTTTGTTTTTAGATTTACCCTGCCTGAAATTCTTATTATGGCTATCATTTTCTTGTTGTTTTTTTTAGCGCATCAATGCATGCTTTTGCTAAGTTAAAGGATGTTCTTATTTTTCCAGTTGATCTGCTGTAAATATCTTTTATCCCTGCCAGTTTTAGGATCTTTTTTATTTCATTTCCAGCCACAATGCCTGTTCCTTGTGGAGCAGGGATTAACGTTATTCTGACACTTCCAGATTTTCCAGTAATTTTAAATGGAATTGTGTGAGGCTCTTTGCAAGAGCAGTCAAAAGACGAGCAGGCTCTTTCCACTTTTATTATTCCTAATTTTGCTTTTCTAACAGCTTTGTCTCTTGATGGAAGAGTTTCTTTAGCTTTTCCAGTTCCTATTCCGACATGGCCCATTTCGTCGCCAACTGCAGCCATTGTTGAAAAAGTCGGCACATTTCCCTCCTTAGTTTTTCTTTGAGTTTGTCTCCATGCTCGCCTTTTTCCGCCCCCAAATTTTCCTTTTGACTGCCCAATAGAAATAAGATCGCTTTTTAGCTCAACAAGATAATCAACTATCTCAGGTTCCAATATCTTTTTTCCACCTTCAAGAATTTCATCCAAATTTTTTACTCTTCCTGCCCTCACTTCTTCTCCCAGCTTGGTTTTGGGGTGCCAAACCTCTGTTGTAGGCTTGCCTCTAAAGTCTTTTTTTAACACTTGTATTTCTTCTGGTTTCTTTGCATCTAAGATTTTTTCCTCTATTAATTCTTCTGCAATTTCTAAGAAATCTTCTGCTTTTTCCTCCGCTTCCTCTTCTGAAAAGGTTCCGTGAGCTTCAATAGTCTTTTTTATTTCTTCTAAATCTTCCTTTTTCTTTGATTTCATTTTCCTTCTATTTTAGATTTAACTTCTTTGAATGGAATTTCTTTCGTGTGTTTTCCATGTATTCTTTCATCCTTTGGAAAGACTTTACTGTCATGGCTTATTTTTACACCAGCATCTACAACCCCTTTTGCGAAAGCGTAAAGCCTGGATCCATGAACTGTTCTTGCCATTCCCAAATCAAGTATTGGAATTTTTAGTTTGCTTTTTTCAATCTTTTTTCCAAACAAAAAACCAGTCAAATATGCTGCAGGCAAGGATTTTAAGCTTCCGCTCCTTTCTTTCGGCCAGCCGTGCTTTATTAATTCTTTAGAATTTATTCCAATTAAAACTTTGTCTTGCGCTTCTTTGCTTTCAACATATTGTGCTATCAAATATTTATTAGTTTTCCTAAGCACTAGCCTGGGAATTTCTCCTTTCAAGAGATGGAGCCTTTTATTATAGTCCGTTTTGTTTTGCATTCTTCTCTTTTTAGAGATTTTCATTTTCTTTCCCCCATTCAGCATTTATTTTTTTTAATATGCTCAAAAGTTTGTTTTTAAATTCTTTTTCCCAAAAATGAACAGCATCGTCTATAAATTTCACTTCTTCCTTAATGTCTTTTGTCAAGCCAATTATACTGTTCCTGCTTGTCAGCTCCATGATCTTCTTCATTAATTCTATAATGCTCTTTTTTTCATCTTGACTTAAAATTTTGCTCTCACTCATATTAAGAATATTCTGGGGATTAGGCATGATCAAGCTGTGGAGGTATTCATTCCAATTCATGAATATCTCAACTATTCTATATTCAATCTGTCTCGATATTTTGCTGCTTACAAAGCCGTCTTTCAGCACATAATCTTTAATGAAAAAAATTCTATCTAAGTCATCCAAAGTAGCCTTTATCTTGTGCGAAGATCTTATTTCATTATACGCTTTTTCAAGGTTCTCGATTAATTTTTCTCTTTCCATATTATTTTCTATTTATGCTGTCTTTTAATTGTGCCAGATTTTTAAACGAGCTGTCTCTTATTCTTATCCTTATTTTTGTAAATTCATCTTTTGCAATTTCCCCTTTTTTCTTTAACTCAAGGACGTATTTCCTTAGTTTTCTTGTCAAAATAACATATTTTTCTTTTCTCTTGTTAACTTTCATTCTTACCTTGCCTGTTTTTCTTTTTTTTCTTTTTTTAACCGATTTTCTGCCCTTTACTTCTTTGACTATTATTGCTCCTCTTCCAACTAGGTCTCTTATATCCTGCTTTGTTATAGCCTCTTTAATTTCATCTAGCCTAGTTTTTACAAAAACTATTCTGCTTGATCCAATACTAAGGGTTTTTTTAGCTAGCTGTTTTTTCTTTCTTAGGTTCATTTTTCTTTCCTTTTGATTTTGAATCTTTTTCCAAATGTTTATTTATAAACTTATCAGGATTTATTCCGTAAATTTCTATTTTCTTTTCCTTTGCTTTTTTTATTATCTCAACTTTTTTCTTTCTTCCAACATTTCCAATAATAATTATCTGTCCTGGATTTACCTTTTCCATTTCTCCCATATTTTCTATCTTTGTTATTCTTTTTCCTTGTATCTTATTCCTAATCTTCTTTTCTTTCTTATGTCCTACTCCAACTATTTGAGGATATCCCCTTCTTTTCTCTCTCATTTTATTATGTCTTCCTGTCGCTCTTCTCCAAATTTGTTTTTTCTTCCTATTTTTGCCAAGCTTTGACTCTCTATGTGCTAGTCTTCTTAGGAATTTAGCCATTTTTATTGCTCAAGCATACCTGCTTCTTTTAATTTACTTAAATATAAATGATAATTTGCGTTTGATTTGCCTATTATTTCAAAATCTCCTTGTGTTGTGTACATATCTGCACTAGAACTATAGTCATATATATTTCTTTTCATAAATATTATCGGCGGCTCTTTTTTATTAAGAGAGTTTCCCACTCTAATCATTTTCAATTCCCAACTGCTTTTCTTTAACAGTAATTCATCATAAGATCCATCATTTATTATGTCTCCTTCTGAAATGCCTTTAAATATATTTTCTCTTCTATTAACTCTGTCAATATCAAAAGTGTGATTAACTTCAAAGGTTATCTTTCTTCTTTCTCCAAATTTTTCTAGTTTCATATTTGCTTACCCGCCTTATTTGTGATATATATTCCATCTTGGAATACTCTTTTATCTCTATTTTTTGTCTTTGTTCCCCTTTCAAGACTTGCAGCAAATTGTCCAGCCAGCCTTTTATCTGCAGATAAAACAAGAATTATTTCATTGTCAATTTTTACTTCCACATCTTTTGGGATTTTAATAATTCTCGGAACTTTTTCTCCTAAGAAGTTTTTTATATGCGCATCATTTCCAGAAATGCTAATTGTGAATGGAAAATGGCTGTAGCATATCTTTAATTTATATTCAAACTTTTTTTGAACTCCTTGAATCATATTTCTTATATGAGCTGCAATTGTGTTCATCATTTTTTTCTCTCTTTTAGTAGATTTATTGCTCTCAAGAAGGATAGCATGGTCGCCTTCCTTAATTTCAAGCTTTCCGAGAATAAATTCCTCATCCAGCTTTTCGTTCCCACTCTTGACTGAAAAAATATTATTGCTTATTTTAAACTCAACTCCCTCTGGAATTTCTATCTTTTTTGACAAATTTTTTTTCATTTTAGTAGAAATATGCGATTAAGCACCCCCCTATTCCTTCTTCTTGAGCTTCATCATGAGTTAATAGTCCTTTGCTTGTCGATAAAATAATTGTTCCAATTCCTCTGGCTGGGAGATATCTTCTCTTGTATTTGTCTATCTGCCCTTTCTTAACTGTAAACCTTGGTTTTATTGCCTTGCATTCGTGCATATCTCCCAAGCTGACGTCTATAGATTTGTCCTTTGAGTCTATTTTGTATTTTTTTATTGCCCCTTTTTGTTTCATAATTTTAAGGACTTCAAGCAGCAGGCTGGAAATTTTATCAATTTTCAAGCTGTCTTTTCTCGCTTTCTTTGCGTTTCTCATCATGTTTATTGCATCTGCAACTATATCTTGTGACATTTTAATTTATTCCTCGCTCTTTAATTTTATTCATTGCAACATTAATTCCTTCATAAGTTACTTGCCCATCTTTAAAACTTAGATTTGTAGAGTCAATAGCTTCTTTATATTCTTTCAATAATCTTCCATATTGCATTATTTCATCCTTTGATGTAGATTCTTCAACTAATCTTCCTATAGCAATAGGAACTAACTCTGGTCTTTTTTTTATAAGTTCATCTAATCCAATTTCATTTTTTGCAAAACTTGCTCCTTTACTTAAGTAGCCTTTCTTTAATATTTCAAGTAGTTCTTGGTTTAATTCTCTCATTTTAGCTGTATTTTATGAAGCCGATTTCTTCCGCGATTTCTCTGAAGCAATGTCGGCATAAATTTAATCCATATGACTTTATGTGCGCTCCAAATCTTCCACATCTCTCGCATTTTTTCACTGAAATTCCTATTTTTCTGTCTTTGGGTTTGCAATGTTTCAAAAACTTATCCATTACTGCAGGCTTTCTCTTCAATTGCTTGAGTATTTTTTTCCAATCACTTGCTGTCATTTGATTCTCTCCAGGATTCATTTTTAATTAACATGTTTTCCATTTCAAGTAAAATTTGTTCCAAATTTTTCCTCCATGAATTTTATTATTTCTTCTTTTGAAATTACCTGTCTTTTCGGTATTTTGCCTCGTTTAATCTTTTTTAATCTTATTCTTCTTCCAGCCCTTTTCAAAACCACAGTTACGTCTAATCCTCTTATTCCAATATCTCTTTGGTATTCCATTCCAGGTATTTCAATATACTCTTTTATTCCAAATGAAAAATTGTTTTCGCTTATCTGCTTCTTTTTTAATGTGTTATCAATAGTTGTCAGCATTTTTTTCAGCAGAAATTCCGCTTCTTTTCTCACTGTCACGACAGCTCCAACTTCAAGATTAGGCTTTACGCTTAATGAAGGGATCCTTTTATTAGATTTCATTCTTGCAGGAGTTTTGTTTGTTAATTTTTGAAGAAGCTTGAATCCTTTCTCCAAATTTTCCTCAGTTCCACCTATGCTAAAGACTACCTTTTCTATTTTTATCTCTCTCATAGAATTTTCGTTTTTCATTTTTATTTCATTCTACCGCCATTATTTGTTTAATTAAAATATCAATTTTTCCTTCTTTAGCATTTATTTCTGCCACCTTGTTTTTTTTGTCTAAGGAAATTAAAGTTCCTTTCTTGCCTGTGTGTTTTCCTGCAAAAACCAAAACCTCTGTTTTTTCTTTTAAAGGCACGCATTTTTTTATTTTCTTGCCTTTAAAATCTATAATCACAGAGTCATTTGTGTCACACTTTATATCTGAAAGGAAGTTTTTCCCATCCCAGAGATTTAATTGGACTTTTTTGCCTTTCAGGATTCTTTTGTTGATTACTTTAGATATCTTTTCATGAGATTTGTCTTCCTTAATCTCTTCCAGGTCAAACTTGCCCTGTTCAGAAAGAATCAGCTGATAATGCTTTTTTGTCGGAACAATAGTTATTTTATCCAAAAGATAAACTCCTTGCTTTTCATCGATTACAGGCTTGTCATTCAAAATTATATTTTTTTCATGAATAGCTTTTTTTACTTCTTTCCTGTTTTCAGCTATCTTCAAAAGATCTCTTATAAGTATGATGATTGGAATGCTGTCTTTTATTCTAGAGTCTGGTCTGGCTATATAAGTTGTTCCCTTCTTGGGTATGGGCCAATTCTTAGGAGCTTTATTTCTTTTAAGGTGCATTTTTTTCTTTCTTCAATTTATTTTCTGCCTCTTCTTTGTTTTTTTTGTCTCTAATTCTCTTTTTGTCATCTAAATTCAGTTCTACAATTTGTATTTTTGACGAAGGAATTGAAACTTCTACTTTTGATCCATCCATTTTCCTAATAGTTATACCTTCTATAAATACTTTAGATTTTTTGGAGTTTACTTTGAGGACCTTGCCTTGTTTGTTTTTAAATTTTCCTCTCATTATCTTGACAACATCATTTTTTCTCACAGCAACACTTCTTCTGTTATGCTTTTTTCTTAAATCTTTAGATAGATTAGCTCCAACAAATTTTATTCTTATATGCAGCGGAGCTTTGGCTAAGTATTTTCTTTGCTTTCTTGGTTGTTTGCTTGATTTCCAGTTTTTGTTAAATTTTTGTTTCATTTTAATAAACAATACTTGCTATTTTTGCTACAGACGCCCATCTTTCCATTATTTCTCTTGCGACAGGCCCTTTAATTTGTGTCCCTTTTGGGTTTCCTTTTTCATCTTTAAGTATGGCTACAGCATTATCTTCAAAAGCCACTCTTTCTCCATTCAACCTTCTGTAAGGTTTTTTTTGCCTAACAACAACAGCGTCGAATACTTTGCCTTTCATGTCAGGAAGGCCTTTTCTTACACTGACTTTAACCCAGTCAGCCACTTTCGCGCAAACTTGCTTGCCTTTTTTTGCTTTGCTTCTCTTTACTCCAACTATCCTTACCATTTTTGCCCCGCTATTGTCTGCTGCGTGAACCAGTGCCCCTAAATTAAGCCCCGCTGTTGCCCTCGCGCTAATTGCTTTCATTTGGCTTCTCCTTGAAGACGAATGACTGGAAATCTTTGATTTTCTTTCATTTTATATCCTCCTTGCCTTTTATCTTACTTATGACTGCAAAATGAATTATCTTGCTTAATGGCCTGCATTCCTGAATCTTTATGTAATCTCCAATATTTATGCTGTCTTTCATGCAATCAGGAAGCATTGCGTGTATTTTTGTTTTGAATCTGGCATATCTCTCATATTTCCTGACATATATCATTCTCTCGAATTCGATTGTGACTCTCTTTGGAAATTTCCTTGTGACTGCCCCTTCAAAAGTTTTTCCTCGTGTTTTTAATTTTCCATGGATATGACATCTTCTGTCACTGCATCCAGCTCCAGCTATTTTTTCTGCTTCTTTCTCTATCATTTTCTTTCTTTGCATTTTCATTTTTAGTTTGTGTTCCTAATCACTTATAGACTCTTCATCAAATCCAATTTTGATCAGCAGTTCTTTTATTTTTTTCCTGTGATCTCCTTGGAGCTCTATTGCGCCATCTTTGTAAGTTCCGCCGCAAGCCAGTTCATTTTTCAGCTGTTTGGCGATTTTCTTAGCGTCAATGCCGCTGTCGAATCCAGTTACAACCGTAACAATTTTTCCGTATCTTTTCTTGTCAGTTGTTACCTGTATCTTTTGTGAACTTTTTACAATTTGTTCACATACACAAGCTTGCTCTGGCAAGCCGCACTTTGGGCATATTTCCATCAGGTGTTCCTTTCTTTCTCCATTTTTAAAACGGTTTTTTTGGAAGCTAAGCTCCCATTTTGTTCCTTATTTTTCAATTCTCCTTCTAGGGATTTATTGATTGTTAATATTCTTGCAATTACTTTTTTTGCTTCTCTAATTTTTGCGTTTCCCGACTTAGAAGCATTTGCTCTTGCTTTAATTAATTCCATTTTCATTTCAGATATTCTTTTATGTCTTTCACCGCTTCCCATTTTCCTTATTTCACTTGTCTTTAATTTTGACATTATTTTTTCCTATTGGTTTTAGTTTTTTTAATTTCTTCTTCCTTAAACTCTGAATTCTTTTTTAATTGTTCAATCATTTCTTCATTGATTATAATCCTGTCCTTCAATTTAGCTTCTGGTGAAAGTATGCTGACTTTTACTCCAACAGTTCCGGGTTTAGTCTCTGCCCTTGCTTGCGCTCTGTCTACAACTTTTGCACTATCCCCTGTTTTTTTTAGGTATCCTTGCGCGAACCTCCAGAGTTTTGCTCTGGAGCTTGGTAGCTTTCCATTAAGTCTTATTTCTACCCCCAAAGCTCCCGCCTCGATTATTTTTTGCAGAGTCCTATAAGCAATAACTTTAAACTTAAGAGCGCCAAATCTTTCAATTCCTAGGGCTATTTCATCAGCCATTATCTGGGCATCAAATTCAGGAGTTCTTATTTCATCTATTTCTATATGAGGGTTCTCAAGCTTGAATTTAATTTTTAGAGTTCTTGTCAGCTCGTCTATTTTTTCCCCGCCTCTGCCAATTATAAATCCAGGCTTGCTTGTAGAGATAATTATTTTCTCTCCAACAGGAGTGTATTCTATTCTGACCTTGCTAACTTTACCCTTTCCTATTGACTTTTTTATGTGTTCTCTCAAAACAAATTCCGCTTTCTTAAACCCAACTGTTTTTCTTTCTTCCATTTTAATAAAATCCCCTTCCTATTTTGGAGCATAAAAATTTATTTCTTTTCATTTTTTCTCTCCTTAGCTTTTATGCAAATATGGGTCCTTTTTCTCCTGTATCTTCCAAATCTTCCATATGGTCTTTTTCCAATATTTGGTACTGCCTCAACAATTATTGGATCGGATATATCGGAAGCGTTTGCCGCAAGGCTTTTTAGCAAGATTATGAAATTCTTTGAAGCTTTCTTTGCATAAATTCCTCCAGACATTCTTTTTCCTTTTTTATGAGGGTGCTCTCCTATAGCTGGAATGGCCTTCTTTTCCAGGATAACTAACTCAAGATCTTTTATGGCTTTGGAAATCGTTTTCCCTTTTATAAATCTGCAAATGGAAATTGAGTCTTTTGTTGATATTGGAATGTTTTCTGCTCTGACTACAGCCTCTGTTTTTTTTGCTTTGACTGCTTTTTCCTTTGGTTCTGCCACTTGTTCTTCCTTTTTTTCCTTAGCTTCTTCTGTGGCTTTTTCATCTAACGCCTCTTCTTTCTTTGCAACTTCCTTAGGAACTCCGCTTTTTTCAATATCCTTGATTATTTCTTTTTTAGTTTCCAATTTCTCTTCATTTTTTTCTGCCATTTTTATTTCTTAGCTTTGTGTTTACTTCCTTTCGTAGCTCCAACTCCTGCACTTCCATGCTTTACTCTCCCTCTAGATGGCGCAAACTCTCCAAGCCTATGACCGAGCATGTCCATAGTTATGTCTACAGGGGCAAAATTTCTCCCGTCGTAGACAGCTATTCTCGAACCAATCAGTTGCGGAACAATTATTATATCTCTATAGTGTGTTCTTATAGGCTTGCCCTTTTCTGTTTTCATTTTTACTCTGCTGACAAAATCTTCAATTATTTGGAAATTTCTAAGAAGAGTTCTTTTAGGCCTGGAAGTTAGATATTTAGCAAACTCTCTAACCTCTAGATTTTTTAACTCCTCAAGAGTTTTTCCTCTGTACAAGTTTTCTTTTTTCTTAGTTTCAATTATTTGTGTCATTTTATCTTCGCCTTCCTGTTCTTCTTGGTCTTAACAATCCCACTTTAGCGCCAGGGGGTGCGTTTCTCTTTGCAATTTTGCTTTTTGGATTTTTTCCTCTACCTGAGCCAAAAGGATGATCTATGGCATTCATTTTTATTGCAGAAGTTCTAGGATATAATTTTCCTTTCGTTTTTTTAAGATGATACATTCTCCCAGCCTTAACCATCGGCTTCTCAAGTCTTCCAGCCCCAGCAATAACGCCTATTGTTGCCCTGCAATTTGGATCGAACATCTTCTCTTTTTTTGAAGGTAAAAGGACAAAAATTCCTTTATTAGCTATCCTACTAATTGTAGCAAAACCCGCTGCTGTTTTTATAAATTTACCTCCATCTCCTGGCCGAGATTCAATATTATACACTTGTGTTTTTACAGGGATTTCTTTCAAGGTGAGTATGTTCCCATCTTTGACGTCTTCCTTAAAATTTATTTTTTGCTTTTCAACCATTCCCTTAAATGCAGAGTTGTAAAAGATTCCTTTAGAGTATCTGATTTTTGCCAAAGGTGCAGTGTGGGCACCTGAATTTATTATTCCAATAACCTCTCCCTCTCCCTCAAGCTCTTTTGGATATTTGATTCTGTATCTAAATGTTTTTCTTCTGACTCTGTAAGTTCCGCTTCCTTTTCCTCTTGCTTGTGAAACTATTCTCTTACCCATATTATATCAATCCTAGTTTTGTGGCAACATCCATTGCTAAAAATTCTTTTTTTAATTTAACATAAGCGTATTTTTTATTTTTCTTTACAAGAGTTTTAACTTTTTCAACTTTGACCTCGAGCAATTCCTCAACATCTTTCTTTATATCTTTTTTATTTTTTGTCAAACCAAATTCAAAAGTCAAGGTATTTTTTGCTTCAATTGCCATTACTGCTTTTTCAGTAACAATAGGTTTCATTTTAAATTTTCCAGGTGTTTAATTGCATTTTCAGTATAAATTGTTATTCTTCCCAAGCCGCCGGATGCAAGACTGTCTATTGAAAGATTTTTAACATTCTCAACATCAAAATTTTTTATTTTCATATGTTCCTTTTCTCCAACAACAATCAAAAGCCCCGCATTAACTTTGTATTTCCTGCCTCTCATTTTTCCTTTTCCCTGCCTCTGAGATCTTTTCCTTATTAAAATTTTGAAAATGTCTTCTCCAAAGATATTTTTCATTAAAGATAAAAAAGACTTGGTCTTCAAGACTGTTGATTTTGTTTCTATAACAATTGGGACATTAATTTCTTTATTTATTGTTTTGTATTTTTTATGCATAAATTTCTTGTCGGCAGTCGCGCTTATCGCAGATTTCAATGCAATCAAGAATTCTTTTTTGTTTATTTTCAATGTGTTTATCATAGATACTACTTTTGGAGGATGTGACCTTCTTCCGCCCCTTGTTCCTGAAACTTCTGCACCAACCCAATTAAACTGGGTTCCTCTTCTCGACATTACTTTCCTAGGGATTCTTGACATTCCTTTTCCATAATGAGTCTGCCAGACGTGCCTTCTATGCCTTATCTTTCCGCTTGCTGAATGCTGTTTTCCTCCGACTAGCGAAGGCGAATAAGGCTGTTTTATTTTTCTAGCTTCAAGAACTTTTGAAACAATGTCTTCTCTTATTCTTTCAGAGAAGCAGCTAGGAAGATCTACTTTGCTTTTTTCCTTTCCATTTATGTCATATAGTGTTGTTTTCATACTAACTCCAAAAATTCAAAATTTTCTTTTAATTGCTTTTTTGTAGGCCTTAATGAAGCAGTCGCCAATAAAGCCCTTTTTGCAGGCCCTTGAACAGAACCTGAAACAATCAAATAATCAGTTTTAACATCTCCAAAATTTTTTATATTCTTAATTGCATTTTCTCCAGATTTTACTATAGAAACAATTTTGTTGTTGTAAGTGATTCTTGTGAACATGCCTAACTGGCCTGCCATAGGTGTTTTGAAAGTTACTCTAGCAGGATGCCAAGGAGCCAGGCTTCCAGGTCTTCTTCGACCTTTCTCAGATTTATGAGCTTTAAGAGTAATTCCAAATCTCTTTACAGGACCTTGAAGTCCTTTGCCTTTTGTCAAGCCTCTAACATCTGTTAAATTTCCAGAATCAAAAGCTTCGGAAACTGAAATTTCCTTTCCAAAATGCTCTTTTGCAAATTTTAGTTTATCTTCAAGGCTACCTTCCAATCCTATTTCAGATATGTCTGGAGATTTTTTCACCCCTAATTTGTCTGGTTGTGAGTAAATTATGACTCTTAGATCATCATAGTCCTTAATTTCATCTAATTTTTTACCTGTCTTTTTTGGCAGTCTAAATCTTCTTTTAAGCTCTTTGTCCAGGTTGTTAGATAATACTTCATTTGAAACCTGACCATTTTTATAGAATCTTACTGAGAGAATTTTAACTGGAGGGCAAGCAAGAATTGTAACAGGAATAGCGATTTTTTTATCTTTCGTCATAGAATTAAGAGTTTTATCCTTTATATGGGCTGAAGCCATACCTACCTTGTAGAGAATAAATCCCTTAAGCGACTTTTTCCCGGCGATAGCATCCCAGTTTACTCTAGGCAAAAGCTTAGAAGCCCGCTTTCTTGGCCAAAATTGTAAACTTCCCTTTCTTGGTGATTTCCTTGTCGGCATTTCTTAGTAATGCGGAGTGCATTTTATTTCCCTGGAATGAAATACTGAGAAAAACTTGGTTTTTAAGCTCTTCGGTTCAAGAATTATGGCTTCAAGGATAATTTATGTAAAATTATAGTAATCTTTTTATACTGGTTTTTTTTGTGTTTTTTATGGATTTAGATGAAGCAAAAACAGAGATTGTAAAGGATTTATATTCTAAGGCCGCTCACAATAAGATTCTTGCCTCAAATATTTATTTTTTTCTTTATAATGAAAAAATTGACCCTGATGATTTTGCTAAGATATGGAGAGACAATGGAATATATCTAAATTCTGGGAAGACTAATGGCAAATCTGACAAGGCCAATCACGGAATCACTAAAAGTGTTTTTGAAGTTGCTCTTTTTTTTTCTGGAAATTATGAAATAACGGAAGAAAAAATTAAAGGGCTTGCTAAAAAATTGCTTGGAGTAAATAAAAGAAGATTTAGAGATTTAGAAAGAAGGCATATTCACAGGAGATAAATTTAAATAATCTTAATTTGGATTCTTTAAAATACGAATTTTTGGAGAATTCTAAGCTGCAAATTCTACTTCTGTTTTGTGTTCTTTTCCATCTATAATTGATTCCCTTAGAATTCTGCCTTTTCTTTTTGACTCTTCTCTCATTTTGACAAAGTCTTTGCTAGTTTTTAACTCATCAGGGATTTTTATTTCTTCAATTATAAATGTATGCTTTATCTCGGCTTCTTTGAATTCTGGTCTCTCGAAAACAAAACTCTCTCCTAGATTTTTGTCGGTAGTGACGAGTTTGCAGAAATTTGGCTTCGGTGTTTCTCCTCCTTTAGTTCCTGGCTTGCCAGATTTTGGGGCCTTTGGCTTTATTTTTATCTCCGAATCTCCAGCTTTGAAGCTTAATGCGAAAAAAGCTCTAGGAAATTTATCTAACAAACTCAAAATTTCTTTTCCGCACATTTCTTTGCTAATAACATAACTCTTCACGCCTTGAAATTGCTTTTTGTTTTGAAAATCTATCTCTTTAGTTAGGTCAGATGTTGAAACAATAACTCCAGTTACATTGGATTTTCCCTCGCTTAAAATTTTGGCCATGTCTTGAACCAACTCATTGGCAAATTCAGCTGTTGCATTGATGGTGTATTTTCCTTTTGAATTTTTTGCTCTTATTACAGCCTTATTGCCAAAAATTCCTCTGCTAAATTTCTGAAACTGCAAATGGACAGAATTGTCAATTTTTCCATCGAAAACCTTTTTTATAAAATTCATGATTATATTTAGGAAAATTTGCTTATAAAGTTTTCTTCTGCAAATGTTTATAAATTTGCGCTACTGTATTTTTATGAGATCTTTATGCAAGCTTTTCTCGGAGGCAAAAAGAAGAAGTTGCTAGAGAGATAAACAAAAATGAAAAGAAGATTAAGTGAAGGAAACCTGGGTGTCCTCGCGTTTTAAAAATGGAAGAAAGTTATATCAAGAAAGTAATGTCTTTAGGAATTCTAGTTGTTTTATTGGTCTTGTCTTTTTTTATTTTAAAGCCTATTTTGCTCTCAATAATTCTTGGATTCATTCTCGCATTTATTTTTTCTCCAGTTTACTCTCTTTTGTTGAAATGGACAAAATCTCCCAATTTTTCTGCAACATCCATCTGCGTGGTTTTGATAACTCTCTTAATTCTCCCAATATGGTTTTTTGCCCCGATAATATTGGAGCAATCCTTTAAAATTTATCTCTCCGCTCAGCAAATGGATTTCGTAGTGGTTTTAAAAAAAGTTTTTCCATCGCTATTTTCCTCAGATCAATTCTCTGCTGAAATTGGCTCAACTATAAAGTCTTTTATTTCCAACATCGCAGATTCCGTTGTTAATGCAGTTGTCAATTTGATTACAAATTTTCCTTCATTTATGCTGCAAATTTTGGTTGTTTTGTTCACTTTCTTTTTTGTTCTCAGAGATGGGGATAATCTTGTTGAATACATAAAAAGTCTGCTTCCATTTCCAAAGGAAGTAGAAAAAAAATTGTTTGCATCTTCTAGGGAAATAACAAAATCCGTTCTTTATGGACAGGTGATTCTAGGGATAATCCAGGGAATAGTTGCTGGAATAGGCTTTTTTATTTTTGGAGTGCCAAATGCATGGGTGCTGACACTTCTGGCCTTGATAGCGGGAGTTCTGCCAATTATAGGGCCAATGCTTATATCTCTTCCAGTAGTTGTTTATTTGATTCTTGCAGACAACAATTTTGCTGCAATAGGAGTTTTTATATTTGGAATTATTGCTTCTAATATTGACAATTTGCTGAGGCCATTGATTGTTTCTAGAAGAAGCGAACTTCATCCATCTTTAGTTCTTATTGGGATGATAGGAGGTGTGTTTTTCTTTGGAGTGCTTGGTCTTATATTAGGTCCTTTGATTCTAGCCTATCTTTTAATTGTTTTAGAAGTTTTCAGAGACAGAAAATCTTCTGCTGAAGGCGGAGGCATATCTGCACAGTAAATATTTAAAAGTATTTTTGTTCTAGATAAAAAAGAGGAAAATGGAATTAAAAATAAAATTTCTTAATTGGTCAACTGGCTTGTTTGGAGCTATGTTAAATAAAAAAACAGCAGATTCTCTTGGGATTAAAACTGTTGACAGAATTTCTATTAAAACCCTCCAAAAGAAACCTAAAGAAATTTTTAGCTTCGTTAATACTATTGGCAATTTGGTTAAAGACAACCAAATCGCCGTTTCTTCTGAGACCAAGGACGTTTTGAAATTGAAAAATGGTCAAAAAGTGAAGGTTTCTTTTGCTCCAACTCCTAAAAGCCTTGTTTTTATAAAAAAGAAGATGGATGGGAAAGAACTTTCCGAAAAAGAAATTTTTGGCATAATAAAAGATCTTGTTAATAATGCTCTTTCAGAGGCCGAAATCGCGCTGTTTATCTCATCAATGTATGAAGTAGGGACAACCTTTAAAGAAACAGTTTATTTGATAAAAGCTTATCTTGCTTCTGGAGAAAAATTAATTCTTAATAATAAAATTATAGTTGACAAGCATTCAATTGGAGGCATTCCAGGAAACAGGACAACACCAATAATAGTTTCTATTTGTGCCTCAACTGGCCTTATTTTTCCAAAGAATTCCTCTCGCGCAATAACGAGCGCCGCAGGAACTTCTGACGTCATAGAAACTTTAGCTCCTGTTTCTTTTTCTTCTGCTGAAATAAAAAAAATAATAAAAAAAACAAATGCATGCCTTGTTTGGGGTGGTTCTCTAAAAATGGTTCCTGCAGATTCTAAGATGATTTTTGTGGAAAAAAAACTGGGGATAGATCCGAAGGCAAATCTTCTGGCTTCAATAATGTCAAAAAAACTTGCTGTTGGAAGCAATTTTATTCTTATTGACATTCCTTATGGAAAAAATGCAAAAGTGAATTTAAAAGAAGCGCTTGAATTAAAAAGAGATTTTGAGAATTTAGGAAGATATTTCAAAAGAAAAATAAAAGTTGTTTTGACTAAAGGAGATCATCCTATAGGGAATGGAATAGGTCCTGTTCTTGAAATGAAAGATGTTTTGGCTGTTTTGAAAAATGAGGATTCTGCTCCTGTCGATTTAAAAGAAAAATCATTGCTATTAGTGGCCGAAATTTTAGAGATGACTGGAAAAGCAAAAAAAGGCAGAGGAAAAATCCTTGCAAAAGAGATACTCTTATCAGGAAGAGCCTTTGAAAAATTTAAGCAGATAATAGAAGCTCAAGGAGGAAAAATAAGAGATTTGCCTTTGGCTAAATTTAAGAAAAAAATTATAGCAAAAAAGTCAGGAATCATTTCAGAAATAAACAACAAAAAAATAAATTATTTGGCAAGAGTTGCCGGCGCTCCATTAGATAAAGCTGCAGGAATTTATATTTATAGAAATGTTAGCTCTAAGATAAAAAAAGGCCAAAATCTCATTGCTATTTATTCAGAGTCAGAGTCTAGATTAAGGCAAACCGTTGAGCTTTACGAGAAAATCAAGCCTATAAAGGTGAAATAACTGTAAATTTAGCATAATAAATAGATACTGCAGCAGAAATAAATTTTTAAACTGAGATTTCTTTGTTTTTATAACAAAACGGTTGCGATTTCCCCGGAGGCAATTAGAAATCGCCATTAATAACTAAATTAGGAAAATAGAAAAAAACCTTAGGTTGTTTTCACATGAGAAGCTCAGAGCAGAAGAAAAAACTTGTTGAATATTTCAAAAAGAACTTTAAAAAAGGCTACACAACAGATTCTTTGAAATGGGCTCTTGTAAGCCAAGGCTACTCAAGAGTTGTTGTTGAAGAATCTTTGGCCCAGGCAAATAAAGAGCTTTCTGAAGAAGCCCCTATTCTTAAGGACAAGCCTGTGATAAAATATGAGGTAGTTGACGGCGAAAATAAATCCCTTGAAGTAAAAAAATCCTGGTGGAGAAGACTTTTTGGAATGGATTAATATGAATGATAAAGTTATAATAAATATCTCTAAAACTATAGTTGATGATGAAGGGAAGATAAAGGGCAATGGATATTCTTATCAAATAATTTACTGTCCTAGAGATCCAAATAAAGAAGGCTCATTTCATGAATTTTGGCCAGTGATGGAAGAGATTCATTCGGAAGAGCAGATTTTAATGAAAATTCAAAATTCTATTAGTGCATACAAAGAAAGAGGCGGGGATAAGGACCCTTTAATCGAATTGAATTATTTTAAAACTGAAAGAATAATAACGAAGAATTCTGTTAGATCCAAGGAAGATTCTAGCAGATTGCTTGAAATTATCAAAAAACAGGTTTTGTGCAAGACAACATAAACTTTAAAACACTTCTTTTATTTCTTTGAATGAGCCGTCATGCGGAGAATGGCATTCCACCTGGTTTGAGCCCAGGGCCCTTTGGGCATCCAGGTTCGATTCCTGGTGACGGCGTGTATTATTAATATTACACATAACACTCTAAAATACATAATCTAGAATCTACTTCCATAAGAAATAAAGCTTAAAACCACAAAGCTGTTTGGACTCTCATGTATAAAAAAAGTCAAACCACTATTCTTATTATAATAACATCTATTTTATTGTTGACAGCCTCTATTTTGATAATATTCACCTTTTTTAGAGGTACTGTAGGATATTCTCTAGATACTGAGGCTAGTGTTTCAACTAAAGTTGGGAACATATCCTTTGGAGAAAAAATAGATGTTGAAGATGAAAGTATTATCAAAGAATCTGCAAGAGCCAATAACTTAATTAAATATTCTATTAGTGCTGTTGGTTTTGCAGCAGCGTTTTTTCTAGTTATTTTAGGGATAAATTATATAAAGAAGTGGAGCAAACATTAAATCAATTAGATAAAAAATGATAGAGGAAAAATCAGTTTATTCTGGAATGAGCAAGCCTGAGAGAGAAGTTGCTACTTATCTACAAGAACTAAACCTTTATTGGAAGTATGAGCATCCGATCTTTGTTTATGATGAAAAGGAAAGGCCAAGAGTTTGGACTCCTGACTTCTTCTTGCCTGAACTAGGGATTTATGTTGAGGTGTGTGGGGTTGATAGAGATGATTACTCTTATAGGGAAGAGATTTACAAAAAGAATAGAGTTCAAGTTATCTTTATTCATTTCTATAAAGAAGAGAATGGTTGGAAGAAGTTTCTTAAGAGTAGAGTGGTAGATATTGCAGATTTTAGATCAAAGAAAGTGACTGATTCCCTAATGCAGCAAAAATGAAATATCCTCGACTTTATAGAAAGAAAACTAAGCCCGAGAAGAAAGAGTATGCAAGAAATATGAGGCATAATCCTACTGAAGCCGAAAGGATACTTTGGGAAAAAATTAGAAAGAGTAAATTAGGGGTGAAATTTAAGAGACAAGAGAGAATTTTGGGGTGGATAGTTGATTTTTATAGCCCAAGAGTTGCATTGGTAATAGAATTGGATGGAAGTTACCATGATAATAGGATAGATTATGATAAC
This sequence comes from Nanobdellota archaeon, assembly GCA_038045985.1. GTDB lineage: Archaea > Nanobdellota > Nanobdellia > Pacearchaeales > GW2011-AR1 > JBBSXA01. The sequence continues at coordinate 2,275 of JBBSXA010000004.1, read as the reverse complement.
TTTAGAGAGTCAAAAATAAAAAAGTTAGGTATAGACGTTATAAGATTTAGTAATGAAGCTATTATAAACCATCTTCCAGCTGTGTTAAACACTTTAAAAAAAACTATTTCTAAGAAGATGTTGAATTATCCTAGAGACGTGAACGCTTAAAAAGGATTAATTAATAGACTGCGAAAACTTTGCTTAACTGTATTGCTTTTTATAGGGTTTTGATGGCGGGCGTTTTCATTTCATTTTTTCAAAAAAATCCAAAACTCTTGAATCTGGGCTCCAGACCTCTACTTTGTCTTCTTTGAATCTCAAGCCCCGGTAAATTTTCTGCAAGAGCTCTCTTCTTGCTTTGTCTTTGTAAAAACTCCAGTAATGCTGAGGTCTTGTTTTATTAAGAATCTTCCAGAAAGCATCCTGCACACTGGGGTTGGGGTATTTTGTGAAAACAATGCTATTGCATTCACTTCCAGGAAAATCGATACCTCTAGAAACTCTTGTTGAAAATAGAACATCTTTAAGTCCTTTTTTAAATTCTTTAACTAATTCCCCTTCTTTATCTGCATCTTGATCTTCTTTTATTTTCTCTCTGCTTGCAAGATTCTTAAGATTATATTTTTCAATTTCCAAAATAGAAGGCATGTCATTAAAAGCATTTATATGAACTAAAGTCGGTTTCAAAGCTCCTTCAACACATTCATCCAAGGCATTAAGATATTCTTCTCTAGTATGACTTCCATTTGTTAAATTCGCGTATTTAAAATCTTTCTCTTTTCCTGATTTCCTTATGATTATTTCTCCTTGCCATTTATCCTCAGCTTTTAGCACTTTAAAGTTTTTAAGCCCAAATATATCTCTTAAAACTTCTTCAGAATGCAAAGTTCCAGACATTAACACTAGAACTTTATTTTTATCAATTAGCTCTTTAAATCTCTTAGCAAGATTTACTGCAACTAAATTGAAAATCATGTTTTTATCTTCCTTGCTGACTGTCAAGTAGGTTTCATCCATCATACTCTCAAAGGTCTTAGCAACTTCTTCTACGTGAAACAAATAACTCTCATCATCAACATCTTCAAAAATTTTAGGCTTTTTCAGTATAATTTTAAGCAAATCATAAAGACCTGTTTCCTTCAAAGAAACTATTTCATAATTAATTATAGAGCTTTTTATCTTTTCATTTTCTTTCAAGTGTTTAATAATTTCAAAAAGCTCTTTAATGTCTTCATCAAATTCTTCTTTTTCCTTGACTAACTGAATTAATGAATTTTGCATTCTGTCAATATTTATTGTTTCCTGATTGGAAAAACTATCAAGAAATTCATCGCATTCATCTATAATCTCTACTTCTGTCAATGGTTTTCTGTTCATAACTGTTTCAAGCTTGTACTTCAAGGAATTAAAAACAATAACATCAGCATCTATAAATGAATTAAATTGTTCATAAAAATGGCAGCCTCTTTTTCTCTGGTAAAATGTGAATTCTGTGTTATTGAGCCCCATATACTTTCTTTTTTCTGCGTTTTTGAATATAGGTCCTCCAAATTCGTAGTGTGACTTGAAAACAGGAGACCAGTAAGGGCAAATGCTTGCAACAGGAGCTCTTCTAACATCTTTAATCTCATTTATCTTGCTTCCATCAATAAGCTTGTTTTTCATAAGATATTTTTTTATTTTTTCCCAGTTTCTCTCTTTTATTTCGATTTTACATGGAAGGTCTTTATTGTCTGCTGAGTCATCTTCTTTTAACTGCCTTTCAGCTTCTTCCATTTTTCCAGAGAAAATATCATGCAGCTTGGAATTAATCTCTTTTTTTATAATAGGAACCGCATCTTTATTATCCTGAAGGAACCTGCATTTATGGTTTTTTCTGCCAGTTATCACACTTATTTTCAGTTTTTTCCCGTTTTCCTTTAGGACGTATTTTTCTTCTTCATAGTCCTTTTTATACTGCCTTTGTAAATTTTTCCCAGGAACAATTACTGAAGTTTTTCCTAGATCTTTTGCAATGTTCAGAGCAATAGCGCTTTTTCCAGTTCCACAGGCTCCATGGACAAAAATTATTTTCTGCCCTTTTTTTATCTCTAAAAGAATTTCACCAACAATATCTTCCTGCGTTTTTCCATTGGAAAAAACAAGAGGTTTTAGTGCCTGCTCTTTTTCATATAAGCTCCACATTTTAATTTATGTCTGGAAAATATTATAAATGTATAGTTTACAAAGAGAAAGTTTTTCTTAAATAGTTTAGCAAGAAATCCGCATAGTTTAATGTGCGGATGAATTGCGT
>JBBSXA010000003.1:0-2695 GCA_038045985.1 Nanobdellota archaeon | reverse complement strand
AAATCAGGACTTACGTCATGGAAACCACACACTTTAGTGTGTGGAGGATGTCATCTATTTCCTTCTTGTGAAGTTAACCTAAAAAACCTTAAATACTATTCTTCGACTCTTCGAAAAATGACGCAAATAAACTTCATTGAAAAACCGCATTCAGAGGAAGAAATAAAATTAGTATTGCATCCTCTTGTTAAAGAATGGTTCTTCAACAAATTCCAGGATTTTTCCCTTACCCAGAAATACGGAGTCTTGAACATATGGGAAAGAAAGAACATTTTAATCTCAGCGCCAACAGGCGGGACAAAAACACTCACAGCTTTTCTTTCTATATTAAATTACTTAATTATTAAATCTGAAAAAAATGAATTAGAAGACAAAATTTATGCAGTATACACAAGTCCCTTAAAAGCTCTCAGCAACGACATCCACAAAAATCTTGTTGAGCCATTGATGGAAATCTCAGACCTGGCAAAATCAAAAAACATAAAGCTTCAGGATATAAGAGTCGCTTTAAGGACAGGAGACACTTCAACTTATGAAAGAGCCAAAATGGCAAAGAAATCTCCCCACATATTGATAACAACCCCCGAATCCCTTGCAATAATTCTGACGTCAAAAAATTTTGTTGAAAAGCTCAGGGCTGTTGAGTTCTGTATTGTTGATGAAATTCATGCTCTTGACAACAAAAGAGGAACTTATTTAAGCTTGTCTTTAGAAAGGCTCAATGAAGTTTCAAAGACATGGCCTGTTAAAATTGGCTTGAGTGCAACAATAGCTCCAATAGAAGACGTTGCTAAATATCTTGTTGGAATTGACAAAGAAAGGAAAGTTCTTATCGCACAAGTTCCATTAATAAAGAAAATAGATGTTCAGGTTCTGACTCCTGTAAAGGATATTGTTGAAGATGCAGAGGTTCACTCAAAGCTTTATGAATTAATGTCAAGCATAATCAGTGAGCATAAAACCACACTGGTTTTTACAAACACAAGATCAGCAACAGAAAGAGTCGTCAATTATCTGAAGGAAAAGTTTCCAACAGAATACGGCGATGACAATATTGCAGCCCATCACTCTTCTTTAAGCAAGTCTTATAGGTTTAACATAGAAGAAAAACTCAGGGCAGGCAAGTTGAAAGTTGTTGTATGCTCAACTTCTCTTGAACTTGGCATTGACATCGGTTTTATTGATGTAGTTATAATGCTTGGCTCTCCAAAATCCTCTGCGAGAGCATTGCAAAGGCTGGGAAGAGCTGGTCACAAACTGCATGACACAGCTAAAGGCCGCTTTATAGTCATGGACAGGGATGATCTTGTTGAATCCTGCATAATTCAGAAAGAAATGATTGAAAAAAAGATAAACAGGATTTCTTTCCCAAAAAACTGCCTTGATGTCTTAAGCCAGCAGATTTATGGAATGACGATTTACAAAATATGGAAAATAGACTCTCTTTTAGAGCTAATAAGAAAAAGCTATTGCTATTCAACTTTATCAAAGGCAGATTTCCTCGATATAATAAGCTATTTATCAGGAGAATATTCGTTAGAAGAAAATTATGTATATGGAAAAATATGGTATGACAAAAAGACCGGTGAAGTGGGAAAGAGAGGAAAACTTGCAAGAGTTTTATACATGACAAACATAGGCACAATTCCTGAAGAATCTTTTATAACAGTAAAATTGGCTTCTGGAGAAAGTGTCGGAATGATAGATGAAACTTTCTTAGGAAGAATGAAAAAAGGCGATGTCTTTGTTCTCGGAGGAAGCAAATACCAGTATAAATACACTAGAGGAATGAATCTTTATGTTGCTCCAGAAATAAGAAGATCTCCAAATATACCCTCATGGTTTTCAGAAGCTCTTCCATTAAGTTTTGATTCTGCGCTTGAAATAAACAAATTCAGGGGTTTAATGGCAAAAAAACTTGACTCAAAAGAGCCCGGGAAAAAAACTCTGGAATTCATCCAGGAATATCTTTACGTTCCAGAGCAAACTTCAGAAGCCATATATAATTATTTTTTAGAACAGCACAGTTTTCTTGAAATTCCTCATGACAAAAAGATCATAATAGAAAAGTTTGTAGATCAAGGGAAAAAATACTTAATATTTCACACTCTATATGGTCGAAGAGTCAATGATGTCTTGTCAAGAGCATTCGGGTTTTTGATTGGTGATTTGGGAGGAAGAGATATTGAGTTGGGAATTTCTGACAATGGATTTTATCTTTCAGGAGAAAATATGATGCTAAAAAGGGCAATTGAAAAGATTAATGAAGATAATGTTGAAGATATATTAAAGCAGGCAATTGAAAAGACAGATGTTTTATCTAGAAGATTCAGGCATTGTGCAGCGCGCTCTTTGATGATTCTCAGAAACTATAAAGGAAGAAGAAAAACTGTAGGTAAACAGCAGATGAAATCTCACTTCCTTTTGGCGGCAGTAAAAAAAGTCACATCTGAATTTCCAATCTTGAGGGAAGCAAGAAGAGAAGTTCTTGAAGATTTAATGGACATTGAAAACGCAAAGCTTGTTCTCAAAGACATAAAGTCAGAGAAAGTAATATATGAAATAGTGGAAACAGAAATCCCTTCTCCATTCGCCCTAAACCTCATAATCCAAGGCCACATGGACCTAATTAGAATAGAAGACAAGCAAGCCTTTTTGCGCAGAATGCATGAACTGCATGTGAAGAAGATTTTGA
>JBBSXA010000002.1:0-6992 GCA_038045985.1 Nanobdellota archaeon | reverse complement strand
AACCCTTTCTTTTCATCAAACTTTTTTCTTATTAAATTATTGACACCATCCAATGGCTTTCTTAAACTGTCATCTAGAAAACCCTCTCTAAACCAATCAACAACAACTTTATCATCAATTTTGAGCGTTAACTTAGTTGATATGATGAGGTCTGTAGGGTAAGCAAACCTTAATTTCCCATGATTTACATACTTTTTAAAGTCAATTTTTGATATCATCTTCCAAATCTCTATAAAATCTTTCTCGCTGATTTTAACAGTATCTTCTTTATTTTCAGAATCTGTTTTAGACTGGGCATTCCTTGATCTTGTGAATTTCTTTATGAAAACCTCATCATTTTTCTTTTCAAGAAAAAATTCATCTCCGAACATAAATTCCAGGTTTTTAGGGGCGTTTTTCATAGAAGTATTAATGATTTTACATTTAAAATATTATCTATCTTCATTGGGCAATTTTATGCTCATTTTTTATTCTCTTTTTATTATTGCAGCGATAGCTTAATTGTTTATTGATAACTATTAGGATTAAGTTTTTATTAATTATTTGTGCTCAAACAAAAATTCTTTTTCAAATCTTTCTGACAAAAACCACAATCAGGACTATCATAAGAACAATTAAAGCTATAAAGGTGATAATCGCAATAACCCATAAATCGAATTTTGGCTCTTGAACCGGCTGATTATTGTTTCCGTTGTTTGCAGGTATAGTTATTATTTCATCACCTGAAGAATCGCCATTTTCTGCTGGAGCTCTATAGTTAAGGTTGTCATAGCTTATCCCATTACTTGCGCTTTCCTCTATCTCAAATTCTCTTTCTTCAGACTCTCCAACATTTCCATAAGCATCTTCGCATTTAATGCTCCAGTCATAATCTCCTTTGTCCAAGTCGTATTTGAATGTCTTTTCGACATTTCTTTCAACGTTTGACAATGTCCTTTTAGTCTTTCCATCTATGATAAGAGAGCATGACTTTATAGAAGAATCATCCTCAACCTTGAATGTAAATTTGACTTCTTTTTCTTCATCTTTATCAACTTCAAAGTTCTTTCCATCCTTAGGGTTATAAACCGTTATTTTTGGAGCTTTTTGATCTGGCTTTGGCTGGTTATTATAAACATATTGTATAATTGCAACAGCATCAGAAATATCTAATGTTCCGCTTTGGTCAAAGTCTCCTGCTTCCAAAGGATTAGGAGCAGATCCGCCTTGAAATATATAAGAAACTAAGAAACGCGCGTCATCAAGGTCTATTTTTCCATCAGCGTTAGCGTCGCCTCGAATATAATTTTCGCTAGCATAATTCTCATTTCCGCTTACAGCCGCGATGTTATATACTTCTTGATTATTTTGAGGCGCATTTACAGTTGCAGCAACACCTGAAATGGAATACACCAAAACAAACAAAACTGCCAAAATTCCTTTAATGTCCATGAAATATACCTGCAATAAAGGTTTTTAAACTTTGTTGTTACTTCAAAGTTTGAACAGTTTTGATGTTTTTCAGATTAAATATTAGAAGAATAAGAATAACAATAAATAAAGCCAATAGAAACAAAAATACAGATGGAATTTTATCATTTTGGAGAACAGCTTTTTTAGCTAAATTAACTTCACATCCTAGAGATTCTTGCGGTTTATCATAGGGTGTTTCGCAGCTATTTACGTCTTTGCAGTTTCTTTTCATAACTCCATCAGCACACTCGCCCCAATTCCCGCACTGCCAATGCGGCTCGCACAAAGAATTAAAGCTTAATGTTTGGAAACCGGTGTTTCTGCCATTATTATTGTTATTGTCGTTCTCTTGCCTTTCTATTATTTTGCAGGAAACAGAGCAATACTCGCAGTCTCTTCTGTTATTATCGCATTTTTTTCCATTGTTAATCCCATAATCACATTGTTCTCCTTGTTCTGTAATATTATTCCCACAATTTAAAGAAACAGAAGAACACTTTCCGAGACTTTGGATTTCGCCATTGCTTATTCTTCTTATAAACACAGAGTCTGAAACATCGAATTCACCACTTTTATCTGCGTCAATACAGCATATGTTATTGGGCATTGATATTCCTCCAAATATTATCCCTATAGATATTTGAACATCAAGATTATTTATCAGTCCATTGCCATCAACATCTCCAATTTTTTGGCCAGAATTACAAGTCACCTCTCTTTCTACATAACAATTTGAAGAGCATCCATCTCCACTCTGAGCATTTCCATCATCGCATTGCTCACCTGCATTCAAAGTTCCATCTCCGCAGTATTGGAAAACCTGTCCTAAAAACAAATCAAGCCTTGTTGTTTCTCCATTTTCAAAAGTATAATTCCCGGCTTCTATTCCATTAACATAAAAAATTATTTTTTTCCCATCGAAATTGTATTCTGGATCCTCTAAGAAGAAAATAGGTGAATACCCGTATTTTCCGTTGTTTATTGATGTTTCTCCAATTTTTTCTCCTTGTATAAACGCTTCTATTTTTCCACTTGCAACTAAACTTCCTTTGGAGTCAAAGACACTCCCGTAAAATTGATGAGGTATCCCTGGAAATGCAGCCGTGATTAATGCTATTCCTAATATGAAGGCAAAAAAGAACTTAATTTGTCGCATTTTCAGGTAATCTATTTTTGTTTGAGAATAAAATCACCCCTATTCCAGCAAGAATTATTACTAAGGCTATTATCATCCCCGTTCCTGTATCTGATCTTGCAAAGCCGATAACTCCTCCAGTAATTCCTCCTCCAATATTTTTTTTGTCTTGAGTTTCACCGTTTGCGGGAGTGTCGACGCCAAGAGATAAGAATGCATCATCTGAACTGCTTCCAGATAGATTGCTCGATGAATTGTTTGATAAATTATTGATTAATATAACTCCTCCTCCGCTGCTTGACGATGAGCTTCCTCCTCCACCGCCTGATGAAGAGCTAGATCCTCCACCTGATGAGCTTCCAGAACTGCTCGATCCCGCACACTGTCCGCAGTCTTGAGAGCATGTTGAACATGTTTCTCCGCTATTGCATATGCTGTCTCCACATGCAGGCGCTATGACGCAATTAGGATCTGTGCTTAAATTAAAATTCATTTCCGTATATCCAAAAGATTCAAATTTTTTCTCCCCTATTTTCACTCCATTTAAATAAAACTGGACAAAATCATTATTTGGGCTTTGAGACTCAACAATGCAATGGTAAGGGTTGTAGCCATATTTACCAGTGTAAGTAGTGCACTCTATCGAAAATACAGGTGCTTTAGTAGTTCTGACTGTCATCTCGCAATTTCCAGCAACAAGATTTCCGTTATATTCTACACTGCCATAAAATTGATGAGGAGTCGGTTGTACAGCAAGAACAACTGCCAAACTAAGTATAGCCAAAAACAATACTATTGCTTCTTTTTTCATTTTGTCTCTTCTTATTTTCAAGTTTTATTATGCTCTCACTTTTTCCACGTTTAAAAACATTGTTGTCGTCGTAAATATATATAAAAAAAATAATAAAAAATAAATTTTCTTATGGAAATCCCCAGCAGATTGTTGAAGGTCCGTATGTGTCCTCTACATCCATTTCTAGCCAATAGCCTTTTCCAGGCTCTGTGTTATCTCCAGCATCTAACCACTCAAAGTGATCAGTTACTGCATTATAGCCAAATAAGGCGCTCCATCTAGGATGTCCTTCTTGTGTGTCTACTAAAGAGAACAACGAACAGTAAGATGATTTTTCAACAGTTCCATAATGGCCTATTAAATTCCATCCCGGCTGTATTGGTCTAGCTGGTGGACTTGATGGTCCAGGGCTTAGCAAGCTTCCGCCGATTAAAAGATCAGTTTCTTCATTTGCGCTTACCCAATATCCATATCCTGGCTCTATTGTTTCTAGATCAGAGATGTTTGAATTTCCTGGGTGATAAACGTGCCAGCCATCTTCATCATAGCTCCATACTGTTTCAATTTTATCCGAAATATCGCTGAACACTTCATCTATGTTGTTGCTCAACAAAGAGAAAGGAACAGAAATTAAATTCCATTTTTCTTCCAAATGGATAGTAAAGTCTTCTCCTTGAACTTTGAACATTTCAGAATCAGTTGCAGACTTTTTGTTTACATTGTCTACACAGTAGAAATCCAATTGATGCTCTGATTCCTCATAAAAGGCAACAGTAGCTTCACTGCTTGGAACACACCAGAAACCATCTTCAGTAAGATAACTTCCTTCTTGATTTCCATAGTATTCACTATCAACCATATTTCCATCAAGAGTTACTTTGTAGCAAAGCTCTTTTATTCCAGAAGGATGTGGCTGTTGATCTTGACAGCTTAGGTAAATTGGTGTTCCCATTGTAACAATCCAATCCCAATTTTCTTCACACTGTCCGGTAATCTGTTCCCAAGCGCTATTGCAGTCATGGCTTGGTTCTCCCACTTCTTTGAATAGCTTTGGCTTTGTTTTGTCCACAAATACAAACTTGTATTGAACTTCTTCTTCATTTCCAAGAAGATCTACAGAATAGTATTCAATCACATGGCAGGATTCCTGTATTGTGAAAGGATCATCATAAACTTTCCAACTTTCGTCATCAGTTGATGTTGTTTCCCACTCATACCATTCTCCAGTGCAATAATTGTCATTAACTAACTCTGTTCTGTAATAAGTTTGATCGATTCCAACAGGGTGAGGTTCTGAATCCATCCCTTCCAAATTGACAGTTGTAACGCCATCAATCCACATAGGAAGTTCACCGTATTGAGGTCCTTCAAACCATAAATTTGTGTTTGGATCTTTAGAATCAACAATGTCATATTCCATTAATTCTTCAGTGTTTCCTAAAGCATCACTAGCAGAACATCTAAGTGTGTGCCATGAATCTTCACTGTAAGTAAAGCATCCATCTTCATCAAATTCTACCTGATACTCTCCATCATCCTCATTTGATTCCCATTGTACATCGCATCTTATTGTTACATCTCCAACAGGGTGTGGCCTAGGATCTTCAGCTGAAACGCAGATTTCTGTATCTTGTGTAATGTAGTAATCACAGCTTTGTTCTTCTTCATCACATAAAACTTTTGGCTCGCCCACACTTTTGTCTATCTCAGGACCTACACTGTCTACAATTAGTATAGCTTCTTCTGTGTTAGAAGGCTTTCCAACTTCATCAGTGCAGTAAAATTCCATTAAATGTTCAGAGTCTTCTGGAAAGCTGAAAGGTCCATCATATGTGTTCCAATCAGTCCATGTTTCTCCGTCATTTAATGAATACCTGTAATATTTTGTGTAAGGTCCTGCTGACTGCCAGACATCATCACTTATTTCTTGGCATGTCAGTTGAATTCTTGTGTCTTGAGTTATGTAGTAATCACAACTCTGCTCTGAATCACAAGGAACACTAGGTCCTTCATAGATATTGTAGTCCGCTTCTGGTCCTGTAAGATCTAAGTAAAATACTCCTGAAACACTGCCAGCATCCGGTCCGGATAGTTGATCCATATTTACAGCAATACAATACTCTCCGCTTTCAAAATCAGAAACATCCCAATCATATTCAGTTGTTATAGCTCCTATATCATGTTCTATATTCTGCCAATTATCTCCATCACAGCTGCCTTCTTGGTAGTATAAAGAATACTCCACCGGCCTGCAATCGCCTTCATAGTGCCAGTCTATATAAACAGGATCATAAAAACCCCCTTCAACCGGCTCATCTATTACAACGATGCATTCTTGATCACAGCTGCCATCGCCAATACATTCATCTCCATTGTAAGTCGCGCTGACATTTCCAATGGCTAGCAAAAAGATTCCCATTAAACTAAATAATAATAGTTTTCTCATATTTTCAACCTCCTTTCAGCTCTTTTTTCAACCCTGCAATACAGGGAAATAACGTTATACTTGTTATACGTATAACTATGATGTGAATTGAATGATATTGACCTTTCATAAGAACACGCTCTTTTTATCACCATATTAGATTTCAGTTGTTGCTCTTTAAAAGCATTATTGTCGTCGAAAAAACACGTTTTTGTTATCACTTACTGCTGATGAAAGTTATTTGCATTCGGTGATTTTTTGGATAAATGATAAAAATTAAGATTATGCAAAAAATATGATAAAAAATTTAGTTGATTACAATATCTTATTTAGCTTGCCACATTACTTATTGTTAAATCAATCCTAAAATAAGAATCGTTAATCAGAATATTACATCTGGAAGGAGAACCCCAGTTTGAATTATCCCTGCAAATTTTTCCCTGCATATATTCTAATTCACTTTTAATAAAACCAATTTCTTTTTCAGTACAATTAGACAAATTATTCCAACAATTTTCTTTTATGTATCCTAAGTTCCATCCAACATCTGGCCAAATATAATACTCACCATTTGGAAGATTTATTTCAAAACAGCCCCTTTCATTAGATTCAGTTGTATAAGTCTGATTATTTTCAACGTTAAAGAAAAAAATCTTCCCCGAAACATAACTCTCAAATGCACAGGTTCCACTTTTCCCAGGGCTGGACATACAATCACCCTTTATTATTGTAAATCCTCCATATACACCATTACTCAAGTCAGAACTATTACGACAATTTTCAATACTAATTCTTTCTATAGGGGGTCCAGAATAACTGCCTTTAGAATAAAATCCAAAGATTAGTAAGAAAATCACAATTAAAAAAAATATTAAAATTATTATTTTATTTTCCATAACTTTTCTAAAATTATTTCTTCCTTCTGTAAACAATAAGAATCACAATTCCCAATACAAAAATTATCCCTATGATTAAAATAGTTTTGTCTTTTATTCCGTTTATTAATCCTGTGACAGCTCCAGTGATTCCTGATTTTTTAGTTCCTTGAGTAATTTCTTCGTCGGTGTTTGTGTTTTCCTCACCAGTTTGTGTGCTTAGTGTTTCAACTTCTGGCTGATTATTGCTTGGAGGATTTGACAGCACAACGCCCCCGCCAGAACTTGAAGATGATGAACTTCCTCCGCCGC
>JBBSXA010000001.1:0-7253 GCA_038045985.1 Nanobdellota archaeon | reverse complement strand
CTGTGATTAGAAATTATTATAAATCTAATTTTCATTAACTTTTCATGGTAGAGCATCAAAGAATCGATTTCAGAGATCAAATATCAAGAAATAAAATAAAAAGCTTCTTTTTGATAGTTGTAATTTTTATTGTGTTTTTGATTTTGGGATATGTTATAAGCATGGCTTCGTCTCCTGATTCTTTTTTTATTATAATGATTCTTTCAATAATTATCTCGATTCTTTATGTTTGGATTTCATATTACAATTCTGCTAAGATTGCAATAGCAAGCGTTGGAGCAAAAGAAGCTTCAAGAACCAATCACAGAGAGTATTATAACTTAGTTGAAGGATTAACAATTGCTTCAGGCTTGCCAATGCCCAAACTTTACATTATGCCTTCTAATAACATTAATGCGTTTGCTTCCGGAAGAGACCCTAATCACGCTGTTGTTTGTGTGACGGAAGGAGCTTTGAATAAGCTTGATAAAAAAGAGCTTGAAGGAGTTCTTGCCCATGAATTAGGTCATATTGCGTCTTATGACATGAGATACATGACTCTTGTAGCAGTGATGGTTGGAATGATTGCAATAATTTCTGAAATATTTTTAAGAAGCTTATGGTTTAAAAGCGGAGATGGTGACAATAAAGGCCACGCTATTTTTATAATAATTGGAATTGTTCTCGCAATTCTGGCGCCAATAGCTGTTTGGTTGGTTCAGATGTCAATTTCAAGAAAAAGAGAATACACTGCAGACGCATCTGCTGTTAAATTCACAAGATATCCTCAAGGGTTAATCGGAGCTTTGAAAAAAATTCGTAAAGAAAATCAGCCTGAAAAAAAAGCAAGCAAAGCAACAGCCCATATGTTTTTCACAAATCCATTCAGAAATCTAAGCTCAAGCCACCCTCCTCTGGAAAAAAGAATTGAAGTTTTGGAAAAAATGTAAATCTTATAAACCTCTTTTCATTTCTTAATTGATGGGATTAATCAGAGGTGGTTTATCAGTTATTGTAAGCGTCATATTTTTTGTTTTGTTATTATCTACCAACATTTTGATGACTCTAAATTCTTCACTTGAATACGATACTCTAAAATTCAATCTAAGAGATGTTTTAAAGGAAAAGGCAGGAGAGCAAATCAACTACTCACAAATAGTAGACAAAGACATTAGCCAGCTTCAAAATTATTGTAAAAATAGCTCTTTTTATTCAACTAAAGAAAATGACTATAATCTGGTGATAAATATAAGTTGTGCCAGCATAAATGCGGGAAAAGAGACCATTGTTGACGAATTTATTAATGATGTAGTGGAGCAGCTTTATTACGCAGAATACAGCTGCAATTTTGTGAGTTGCTTGCAAGAAAAGGAAAATGTTTTCTTTTTAGTGTCAAATCAATTTCATGAAGATGTTCAGTCAAAGCTCTATTTTCTAATTATTATTCTTATAATATCTTTTGCAGGAATTTTTCTGCTGGCTCAAAAAAAGCATAATGCATTTATTATTGGCGGAATTTTGATTATAATTTCAGCACTGCCATTCATAAAACTAGATTCTCTTTTTTCATTTGTCGGCAATTCCTTTCTCGCAATAATAAATGTTTTTTTCTCTGAATCATACAGTATTTTCATAAAAATGTTAATTCTAGGTTTGATTGTTTTGGCAATAGGAATAATCTTAAAATTCTTCAATATTGGATTCAAAATATCAGGTTTAATTGAAAAATTCAAAACAAAATTCTCAAAAGAAGAAGTCAAGGAAGTTGAGAAATCAAAAATCCAGAAGCCTGATAAAGATGTTAAGAAAAAGAAGTCTTAATCTAATCATTCAAATCCAAATTATAAATTGCCTGAATTTCCTGATCACTCAAGCTTCTGCTGAATATCATAACTTCGTCGATTGTGCCGTTGGCGGTCCAGTCTCCAAAAGCTCCAGAATAATAGCCAATTATTAAGTTATAACCCGTGCTGTCACCAGCTACAGGAGCAAATATTGATTGGCCTTCAAAATTTCCATTTGTGTAAATTCTCTTCGTTGATCCAGTTGAGTTTATATGCTGGCTTGCAGCAACTTGAATCCACTGGCCTGCTGAATGCGGGCTGCTTGCTGAGTAAGCCTGCTGGAAATTAACGCTAAATACAGGAAAAAAACTTGTTGGGTTTATGCCCTGAGCAAGCATCCCATACCCTTCTCCTGATGGGTCAAAAATATTTTTTTTATCCATTATTGGTCTAAGTGTTGAAGAATCCTGAATATTTATCCAAGCTATTATTGTCATATTTTTCTGCTCTAGCTGGAGAGAGGCGCTGTCTTGGATTTCTATTCTTTCTGGTGTTTGGTCAAACTTATATCCTTGCCCGAATCTTCCTTGAGCTAAAGTTGCTCCTGCCATGGGTGTTCCATCATTCAGCCCCATTTCGTCATTGGCATTTCCTTCAAATCTCCACCATGAAACAAGGCCATTCGTGTTTTTTACCGCGTCTTTTGAAGAAAATTCAATCGTGTCTTTGACTTCCTGTACTGCAGTTGATGTTCCTTGCTTTATTATTGGAGCAACTCCTACTGATTTTACTATTCCAACATAATTCAAAGAAATTGTCTTTTGCTCAAGCTCTGAAAGAGTTGCTGTGCTGTCAATTATCTGGCTGTTTGTTCCGTCAGAAATAACAAATCTAAATCCTGAAAGCTCCCCCTGTCCGGGATTTCTTTTGACAGTCACGTCAATAGAATTTTGGCTTACAACTGCTTTTTCAAGCTCTATGTTTATTGTGAATTTGTCTAAAGTTATCTGCTCTGCTCCTGTGTCTATAACATTCCTTACTACTCCCCAAACCACAAGAATGGCAACTATAACAAGAAGAATAATTATGAGAGTTGCTATGACTTCTGACATGCCTCTCTTTTCTTTTAGCGCAAGGCCTCTTTCCATCTTTATTGCAATGTTTTGATATTTATAAATATTTATCAGGTTTTTATTATTTAAACATTAACAGAAAATTGTAAAAAATGATATATGTGAAGAATAAATTATTATTAAGGCTTATTGACAGGCAACACTTTCCATTAACCTTCCTTTGAGATTCATTAACTTTATTTTAATGTCTCTTATTAATTTCTCTGCCTTTCAAGGAATCTTTTTATGAACTTATCCTGTGCAGACGTGTCACTTATCCCTCTTAAAGCATAGAAAAATGTTCCTGCTGATGTCTGCTTTTCTGTTTTTATGCTTAATGGCAGTTTTTCTTTTAATTCAGGGCTGAGGAGTATTTCTCCATTGGATATTGTTGCTATTCTTTTTGCGTTTGTCATTAATCCTCCCATAGCCATGAATTTCAGAATTCCCTGCTCTTCTTTTGCCACAATTTCTCCATAGCTCAATGAAACTCCAAAATCTATTTTTTGCTTGAATAATTTGTTGTGTTGTTTTAACACATCAATTGCTCTTTCAGCTGTTTTTATAGCTGTTTCTTCATTCTTGAATGTTCTTGTCTTCACAGGTGCCCATATAAAAAATAAGCTTCCTTGGTTTTCATAAGTGGCTGCTTTTGTGCTTTCAGCCACGTCAATTATTTTCTGCAGCGTTTCATCAACATTGTTTTTGTTTGATTCAATTTCTATCTGATTTTTTGTTTTTATGCAAAGTATTGTCGCACTTTGTTTTTCTCCTTGTATTGAAAGGGAAAGCTCCGCTTTGTTTCTAGTTTTCACAAGGTTTCTTCTTCCCCCAATATTAAGAGGTTTCGGCTCTTCTACTGTCTGCACCCTATATGCTAATGGCCTTATTGCTCCTGTCTGTGCAATTGATTTCGTTGGTTTTGAAACTCCTCCTATAAAACTTTTTTTAAAGCCTTTTTTGTAAAAAGTGAACGTAATAAATCCAAAAATAGCTATCACAAAAATCCATACAAAAGGATATCTTGCCAATGCAATTGTCTGCGTTGCTTCTTTTATCCCAATAGCACTTCCAGTAAGAACAGCTTTTTCATTTAAAGTGTCTTTCTCGCTCAGTATTTGTATTTCGTACTCCCCATTTGGCGCATTTAAAATATAAGCTTTTGATTTTCCGATATCAAGGCAGACTTCAAGACTTCTTGTTTCCGCTCCTATCTTTACAAGAATATTTTTATTGCAATAAGGCAGATTTCCTATATTCTCAACAAGCAAAGTTTGGTTCATTAATTTCATAGATATATCTTGCTTGGAATTTACCTTTATTGAAGACTGAGCTTTAATATCCCTTGACTCAGCATAAATCTTTATTTCCTCAGGAGGGTATTCTTTGGGTATTGCGTAATTTATAGAGTCTTCAGTTGTTTCTATCTTGTCAATGAGCTTGTCTTTTTTATTTTTTATCAGCAGAGTCATGTTGGACTTGATATTTTCGCCTGTCTGGTCATGAAGAATTGCTTTTATTATTAAATTTGAGCCAGGGTCAATAGTTTTATCTGTTATTATTTCTATATTTGTCGGGTGCTGATTGACATTTATTCTCTTCTCCAAAGAGCCGGTATTTATTATCTCCCCCGAAGCGTCTTTTTCATATATTGTTGTTAAGAATGTATAAATCATAGCCGCCATGTCTTTTGGAGCTGTAAAGTTTAAAAAGTAATCTCCGTTTTTTACAGTTTGTATGTCTGTTAAGTAAGGGGTGTTTCCCTGTGAAAAGATCTCTAATCTGACAAAACCATTGGCATTAATTCCACTTTCTTTAACAGCAGTTCCTTTCAATGCTATTGACTCTCCTGGAAATATATCCAGGGCACTGGCTTCTTGGCTGATCTTAACCACATTTGAAATTTTGAAATTGTTTGTTATTGTATAATCTTGCCCTAAAGACGCCTTTACTAAACAGTCTCCTGTCAAATCAGAAATTACTTCTTTTTTCAGTATTATTGACGCTTCTTGTGTTTTTTCCTGACCAGATTGAAGAGAGATTCCGTTTTTATAGAAGTTTGCTGTTTTGCCTTCACATATTAAATCCATGCTAAAGCTTCCTGTTACATCCGAAAGAGTTTTTATTGTCACAGGCACTGCTACTATTTCGCCAAAATTGTAAACAGTCAATGGCTGTTTTGTAATTATTATTTCTGCTGACGCTAAAGACATAGTGAAAATCAATGCCAGGATTAAAGCTGCTATCTGCCTCATTTTAACGCTGAAAAAAGGCTCCTCTCGTTTATAAATATTTGGAGGATTTAGAAATTATTTTTTAATGGGAAAAGAAAGGCAGAGCAGCGCGGTTTTTACAGATAAATTTTTAATATATTAAGTCGTCATAATAGCATGAGTAAAAACTTAGAAGGAAAAACTGATGGATTTTTCAGATATGTCTGGAAAAATATGGGTTGGAGACCAAAAGTCTATTTGGGAATTTTTGCAGCAATGATTATTCCATTATCAACTGGATTGTTTCAAGAGTATTTTGTAGGGAAAAAAACAGATTACATAAATATGAAAGCAAAAGAATTTTTTGAAAGATATGATGCAGATAATAATGGTTTTATAGATAGCAATGAGATTAGACAGTATATCTTGGACGAAAGCCATAATCTTCATTAATGTTGATTTCTGAATAATTTTATAAACATCTTCTTCTTGTCTTAGTTATGAAAGAGAAGAGCGTTGTGACGCCCTGGGAAGTCAAGGGAGATGTTGACTATTCAAAGCTGATTAAGGAGTTTGGGGTTTCCAAAATAGATGAAAAGCTTTTAACAAGAATAAAAAAGCATGCTGGAGAGCTTCATTATCTCTTGAGAAGAGGAGTTTTTTTTGCTCACAGAGATTTGAACTGGCTTTTGGATGAATATGAGAAAGGAAACAATTTTTTTCTTTATACTGGAAGAGCACCTTCTGGTTCGGTTCATATAGGGCATTTAATGCCTTGGATTCTCACAAAGTGGCTTCAGGATAAATTTGGAGTTGAATTATGGTTTCAGTTTCCGGACGAAGAAAAATTTCTTTTTAAGAAAGACCTTAATTTTGATGAGATAGAAAAGTGGACAAATGAAAATATGCTTGATGTAATTGCTCTTGGATTTGATGTTAAAAAGACACATTTTCTTGTAGACACAAGGCATGCTGGATTGATGTATAAAGAGGCTTGCAAAGTTGCAAAAAGATTGACTTTTTCAATGATAAAGGCTAGTTTTGGATTAAATGAGAGTTCTAATGCTGGAGAGATTTTTTACACATCTATGCAGGCAGTTCCAGCATTTCTTCCAAGCATTTTAAAAGGCAAGGAAATTCCGTGCCTGATTCCTCATGCAATTGATCAAGACCCTCATTTTAGGCTAACTAGAGATATTCTTCCTAAGTTAGGGCATTACAAGCCAGCCAGCATTCAGTGTGTTTTCCTCCCTCCACTAATCGGGGCAAATGGAAAAATGTCCTCTTCTGAAAACAATGCAATCTTCACAACAGACTCTCCAAAAGAAGTTGAAACAAAAATCAAAAAATACGCGTTTTCTGGAGGCAGAGACACTCTTGAAGAGCACAGAAAACACGGAGGAAATCCCGATGTTGATGTTTCATTCCAATATCTGAGATTTTTGTTTGAACCAGATGACAAAAAACTGCAGAAAGTTCATGATGACTACAAATCAGGAAAAATGACAACAGGCGAGTTAAAAGCAATCACAATTGAAAAGATAAATGCTTTCTTAAAAGACCATCAGAAAAAAAGGCAGGAAGCCAAGAAGCTTGTTGAGAAGTTTTTGTATAAAAGTTAATTTATATACAAAAGTTAGTGCAATAATCTTTAAATATAGTTATTAATTGAAATTTTTATGTCATCAACAGATGAAGTTGGAAGCAAAGGAATTGAAAAAAAAGTTTATGATTTTGAACACTTTCAATTAATCCAAGTTCCTTTTTAAAAAAGTGATTTACATGAGCATATTTCAAAAAGAAAAGACGAAGAGATTTTCGTTGTTATGAACAATCCTTCTTTTTTTAAATTTCATTTTGGAAGAGTCAAAACAGTAGAAGAAAACATAGGAGATTATGCGAGATTTACCATAACTAATACTCAAGAAAACACTATAGCCTAAGTTCCCTATTCTAAGGTTTTAATGTTGTATGATGTAAAATCTAAATAATTAATGTTGAATTAATAAATCTCAATAGTTAATTAAAAGCTCCCAACTCATCCAGCTTTCTAACATATTCCCTCGTTTCTTTTGGCATATTTGGAATCTGCCAGAGAGCTTTATGCTTAAACTTGTAAAATCCCCCATTATATGCTGCTGCGATTAATTTTCTTCTTTCTTTGT